>JBILWH010000113.1:0-5161 GCA_044370015.1 Bdellovibrionota bacterium
ACTACGCTTGCATCTTTTTCTTACTTAAAAAAGAAAGATTTGGTCTTAAAATCTGAAAAAAAAGGATTTCAAAGAGAAAATTGCTTCTTTACTGTGCAAAATTCACTACGAAAAAACTCTGCCTTAGACAGCAAATACAATTTTGCTCCCTTCATATCTTGTAGAACAGCAGGCAAAGAACACATCCATTTTTTTGAGAAAAGTTATTTACATTATGAGATCAAAGATGCCTTTAAAGCTCCAAATTCAAAAACTTTCTTTGCTGTTTTTGATTATGGAGTTGAAGGGGGGCTTCAAAAGGTTCCTCTTCTTAAATCAATAGACGATGGTCAAACCTGGACTGAAGTTACTCAAATAAAAAAACCCCACTTTAGCGATCTCATTAATGAAATATCGTTTACCTCCCCTCTTAAGGGGACTCTCAAACTTGAAAAAGATGAAAATAAATTCATAAAGCTCCATACAATAGACGGTGGAAAAAGCTGGACCACAGATAAAAAACACAAACAAGATTTTCAATAAATTTTCGTTTTTTTAAACTTGGCAGATAGCATGTGGAGCCCTAGCCTATAAGGTAGTGGCTTTTTTGTTTTGGATGTCTTCTTTGCTTTGCCTTTTAAGGCTATGGCTATCGCTATACGGAGGAATCCATCCTGACGAAGCCTACTATTGGACATGGGCCCAAAACCTACATATTGGATACTATGATCACCCGCCCCTAGTGGCCTACATAATCCGGATTGGACAAGAGATTTTTGAAGCTTTTTGGGGAAGTAATTATGCAGGAGCAAAGGCTCAACTATTCTTGAGCTTTCGATGGCTTCCCGATGTGCTGGGATACATCTTACTTCCTTGTCTTCTAGGAGCCTCTATTCAAGAATATCAAAAAAAAGATCTTAGTTTGTCACAGGTTTTTGGAATTCTATCCACTCCTCTGATTCTCTTTGGGGCTCAAATCATAACCCCTGACTTACCTCTTTTTATTATTTGGACAGGTTCTTTTTTAGTCTCTCTTAAAATGAAAAGACGTCTGCGTAAGGATCTGGAACCCAAACAGCCCACACCTTTTTCGCTCAAGTACAGTCTGATTGTGGGCATACTTTGGACTCTTGGAGGGTACTCTAAATACACTGCTATTTTTATTCCTCTTCTTTTCATTATTTCTGGAATAGGATTTTGGAATTTGTTTTTAGCCGGAATCACCTGTCTTATACTTTTTTCACCTTATATTTATTGGACTCTCACAAGCGCTCTTACAAATCACATGGGGATTTTTTACCAATTAGACCGAGGAACGAGTCTTCTTGGAACCTCTATTCATTTAAACTGGGTTGCAGACCTGTGGGCTGCACAGCTTCTTTTTTGGAGTCCTCTTTTCTGTTTCGATTATCTTCTAAGGCTTCGATCCAAAAAATTAATGTCTTGGTCGATGGGGTCATGGATTTTTCTTCCCCTCGTTTTTTTCTCTATTACGGGACTACGAAATCGTCCAGAAGCAAACTGGCCTGCTATGGGAGGCATTGCCTTATCAGTCTATATCATTGCACGCCTTGGAAAGCGTCCTCTTAGAATGTTTTGGTATACGACTCTTCATTACTTTTTGGTGATTGTTGCACTTTGGGCTCTTTTAAATCAGACCTTTGTTGGAAAACTTGTAGCGCCCTTTCACAAAGAAATTGGAGAAAAGTTGCAAAAAAAAGTTTCTCGTATTGAAGAATTTAGAGGATGGCAAAATCTAAGAAACTTATTATTTGAATTCACTCTGATCGACAAAGATCAGATTATTGTTGAAAAATACCACGTTATCTCGACTCTACTTTTTTATGATAAAAGCGTTAATCTTGAAGAAAAATTAAAAGATAGACTTAAGATAGATAAAATTCCCAACCGATCGGTCTCTCAGTTTCATTTTGAAGACTCGTTTACGCCCGATTATAGAAAAAGCTACTGGTTTCTAAAAAAAGGAGAAGGGATTCCTGAAAATAAAAGATGCGAGCTGCGCCAATCTTTTGTAAAGGCAGACCCCATGGGAGAGCCCTTTACTCTCTACAAATGTAAGTCAGAAAACTAAATACCCTCTGTACTTTCATATTAATTTTACTGTTAAACTAATAAAATGAAGACACTTGTCACTGGTGGAGCGGGTTTTATTGGAAGTCATATTGTCGATGCCCTTCTAAAAAAACGACATAGCGTTGTAGTGGTCGATAACTTTTACTCAGGTCGAGAAAAAAACTTATCTGACGCAAAGAAAATTGCTCAAGAAATGAATGTTGAACTATCGATTGTAAAAGCTGATGTGTCTGCTGAAAAAACATGGAAGGAACTTCCCGTTGTAGACGCTATTTTTCATATAGCTGCCCAGACATCTGTGACGGCAAGCGTTCTCGAAAGTGATCGGGATTTTTCTTGGAATATTTTAGCTGCAAAATATTTAGTGGAATATATCAAAAAAAATAAAACTCACTTTCTCCTTTACTCAAACACAGCAGGCGCGCTTTACGGTATTCCAGAAACTATTCCCACAAACGAAACGCAGCCCCTTCATCCGATTTGCCCCTATGGTGCCACAAAATCTTTTCTAGAAACATATATTCGAGCTTTAACTGAGAGTTTAAAAATGGACAATAAATGGTCCAACGATCCAACTAAACCAAACTATTTCTCATGGGCCTCCTTGAGACTTGGAAATGTTTACGGACCTCGCCAAGTAACCAAAGGCGAAGCAGGCGTCGTTCCAATTTTTATCGAAAAACTTTACTCGCAAGAAGTTCCCACTATTTTTGGCAGCGGAAAAGAAACTCGAGACTATGTTCACGTACACGATGTTGTGTCTGCTTTTATGACTGTTTTTGAAAAACAACAAAAAGAAAAAGTTGATGAAGCGTTTAATGTTGGAACAAGCGTTCAAACTCAAACAGCTGATGTTTTTAAAAATGTTCACAATGCCATGAAAAATAAAACAAAAATTAGTGAGCCTCAGCACGCATCGCTTCGTCCAGGTGAACTTGAAAAGTCCTGTCTAGATATTTCAAAAATAAAAAAGCTAGGTTGGTCTCCTGCTTGGGACTTTGAAAAAGGAGTTTCGCAAACAGTTCGCTTTTATCTTGAGAACGAAAAAGGTATTAAAATTTAATGCCTTTTAACAGTTAGCCGTTCTTGTTGAGCGAGTTTTATTAAGTATTCCACTTCCTAAAAGTTTTGCTCTCAATCTTAAAACAGCTTGTGTGTGAAGCTGAGATACTCGGCTTTCCGTCACTTCGAGAACTTGACCAATTTCTTTTAAATTTAGTTCTTCAAAGTAATAGAGTGAAAGAACAAGTCGCTGCTTTTCTGGCAATTCTTCGATAAACTTACTTAACTGATCTTTCATCTCTCTCTGAGTAAGTTGGTCTAAGGGATTATTTTCTGGACCTGCCTCTAAAACAGAAAGAAGACTTTTTCTTTCTCCGGTAGCAAAGCTCCCCGTATCATCAAGAGAAACCAAGGAAATAGACTTGCACTGATTTAACAAATCTCTAAACTCACCCAACTCCATTTTTACTTCTTGAGCAATATCTTCTTCTGAAGCAGTTCGACCATTTCTCTGCTCCACTCTGTTGATAGCCTTTTCTACAAACTTTGCCTTTTCCCTCATAGAACGAGGAATCCAGTCTTGAGCTCGCAATTCGTCTAGAATTGATCCACGAATACGAAATTCAGCATAAGTTTTAAACTTGTTGTCACGACTAGGGTCGTACTTATCAATAGCATCCATAAGACCAATAACACCTGCGCTCAACAAATCATCTAATTCAACGTTGGCGGGTAAACGAACGGCTATTTTTTGAGCAATAAATTTTACCAAAGGCGCATATTGTTCAATAATTTTCTTTTTTTGAGCAAGATTTACCTTTTTCTTTTTAGAATTTGCTTTAAATTTTTTAATCAGAGAATCATTCATCTCCTTAGCACTCCCCCAACATTCATTTATTATTTCATAACAAAGATGAGTTTTCTGAATAAATCTTTGACCTCAATGACTAAACTCTGATCAATTTCTCATGGGAGCCGTCAATATTTGTGTAGAAATATGACGTTTTGAAAAAGCCTTAACTTAATTTTCACAAAACGCCAAAAAAATACGCCGATACTTCTTACTAAATCAAACTTAAAAGACGATCTACGAAAGCCTCTTTGCGAGCGGGCTCAATATCCTGGGGCACTCTCTGTCCAAGAGTAAAATAAGAAAGAGGCATTGGCTGATTTACATAAGCGTTAAAAAATTCACCCAATGCATATGTTTCATCAAACTTTGTAGCGAGTAAGTAGTTTGGTCTAAACATTGAAAAACGAGACAAGATATCTTTCATGTCTCTTTCTTGAGTTGTCACAGAAACGCATAAGTGAGTTTCAGCTTCAATTTGTGAAAACAATAAACTCATTTCTGAAAGCTTAATGCTTTCCCGAGGTCCGGCCCCTAAAGTATCTAAAAACAATAAATCATTCGGTCTCAAGCGACTTGTAAGATTCAAAGCTTCGTTGGAACTTTTACAGACAACAAAAGGAAGTCCTAAGAATTTTGCATAACTTTCAAGATGCTCTACGGCTCCCACTTTATAGGTATCCATAGTTGCTAAAATAATCCTATTGCGACGCATTTTGAGTGTTTCGGCTGCTACCTTAGCAAGAGTTGTTGTTTTTCCAACTCCCGTAGGTCCCACAAAAGTCACAACCTTGGGACCTGTTTCTCTTTGAACACGTTCAGCTAAACTTGGCGCCACTTTTATAAAAGATCTAATTCTTTCGGCCATTTTTGCAAGAATTTCACTCTCACTTCTAAACGTTCCCTCCTTAAAAAAAGGAATTAACCCATCTGCAATGAGTTTTGTATTTTTTTGACTTACTCCTGCGCGTATAAGTCTTGATAAAAGAGTTGCTAGATAATCTTCAAGTTCGGATTTTCGAGAGATGACTCTTGTTGAAGAAATAGAGCTAAACTTTGGAGGCAAAGCTGCCTTCACTTGAAAGCTCATTTTATTCATCAAACCAAAACCATGTTTACGTTGCTTTGTTTCGAGAACGATGGCATCAGGCCCTAATTCTCTTTTTACAGCTGTTAGTGCCTCTTCAAGAGTCGGAGCTTCAAATGTTTTGGATTCCATTGTTTAATTCCACTCCT
>JBILWH010000114.1:0-5153 GCA_044370015.1 Bdellovibrionota bacterium
AAACAAGCGAGGCGTGATGAAGCTCCCCCATTTTAAGGGCATAATTTTTAAAAGTTTTATCAGCATGAGGATCTCTAGGGGTAGATCCGCTTACATGACGTGACGCAGAGCTTGCTTTGAGCGCAAAGGGATAAAAGTATTTCTCAGCAAAATTTTCTGAGAATTTATTGAGTGTCCATTTTAAAAAACCAGAGGTAAGAAGCTTTCTCCAGAGAGGATGAAGTTTATCAGTCCAATCAGCAAGATCCCCATGAGCAAGGTAGATTTTTAGTTGATTTCTTTCAACCACGGCGTCGTGCTCAATCCAATTAATTTTATATTCATCTAAGAGAGATTGAATCTGAAAGTCATGGTTGCCCTGAACCCAGGTTATTCTTTTTCCATGGTCATTTGCCGTTTTTAAAAAATTAAAAAAATCTGGGTGGAGTCTTTTCCAGAAATTATAAGGTCCAATGAGAATATCGAAAATATCACCCATCAAAAAAAGCTCATCGATTGAACTTTTTTGAAATTTTTTTAAAATATCGAGAAAGCTTTTATATCGAGAGTCATTGTGGGGGAGCTGCAAGTGAAGATCTGAGAGAACAAGTATTTTATATGGGTTACAAGTCTTTTCGCTCATGTTGCAAGCGCTTCTCCTTGTTGAAGTGACCACATTTTAGAAAAGGTCGATTCTTTCCCTCTCAAATCCGATGGGTGCCCTCGTTCTACGATTTGGCCATGATCAAAAACAAGAATCTCATCACAGTTCATAACGGTGCTCAGCCTGTGAGCAATAACAATTGCAGAGCGATCATTCATTAAGTGATCCAGGCCTTTTTGAATGAGTCTTTCGTTTTCTGAATCTAAGTTAGAAGTTGCTTCGTCTAAAATAAGGATAGGAGATTGGCGAAGAAGCGCTCTTGCAATGGCTAGCCTCTGACGTTCTCCTCCCGAAAGATTGGCAGCTTTTTCGCTTAACATCGTTTCAAGGCCTTGAGGAAATCTTTGGACGCGTTCTTTTAATTGAGCAAGTTCAAGGGCTTTCCAAATATCGTCGTCACTTACTTGAGGAGCAACTTTCAACATGTTGCTCTTGAGGCTTCCATGAAAGAAGTAAACTTCTTGAGAAACATAAGAAAAATATGATCGATAATCTCCTAATTCCATTTCTTGAATATTTTTTCCGTCTAAAAGGATTTGTCCTTGCGAGGGATCAATTAAGCGAAGAGCTAGAAGCGAGAGAGTTGTTTTGCCGGAGCCACTTTTTCCAACGAGTGCAATTTTTTTGCGAGCTTCTAGTTTGAAGTTGATGTTGCTGAGAGCGTATTGAAAGGTGCTGGGATTTTTTTCAGCTCCTGCAGTCTCATGGTTTTGAGGATAAGCAAAAGAAACGCTTGAAAACTCAAGAGCAAGGGGTTTTTGTGGAATAGGATAAGTTTTGTGACTTTGAATGTGTTTGCTTTGATCAAGGCTTAGTTGATCAAGAGGAATGTTAAATAGAGAAACGATTCTCATAGCCCCGGCAGAAATACGTTGTATTTGCACTCCTGCATGACTCATGTTTCTTAGGGGAGCTTGAATAAGTCCTGCTGCTGTTAAAAAACGCACGAGGTCTTCAGCTTGGAGGGATTGGCTTTTATTCACAAGAAAAGCCCCTGCGTAGAGAATGATGGCGGCAACACAAGCTGAAATAACTTTGATAACGGGTCCAACACTTTCTTCAATACGAGTGATTTTGAGAAGTTTAGTAACGAGGCTTTCCATGAGATTTGAAAAGTCTTTGAGAATCATTTTTTCGAGCAAAAACGTGTGAACAGTTCTGAGTCCTTGAAAGTTTTCGTTCACGCTTTGAATCGTTTCTGCTAGTTGTCCTTGAACTTTGTTTTGATTGCGACGGGCGCTTTTTCCTAAAAAGTGATTGGCGACAGCTATGGGTAAAAGTGCAAACGCACAGACAATGCAAAGTTGCCATTGAAGGTAAAAAAGGTATCCAAGTAAAGCAATGATTGTGAGGGGTTCTTTCACCATTTCGGTGATAAAATGACGAGCTTCGCTGAGAAGTTGTACGTCGGTAACAATGTGGTTAATAGCAGTTCCTGTTTCAAGACGGCTTTTAGCAGCTTCCGAAAAAACAAGATAACGAGTGAAAATTTCTATTCTAAGCTTTTGAGCCATTTTCTCGAGAGCTTTTCGAAGAAGATAGCGATGGAAAAATTCGTTTAGAGAAGCAAAAGCAACAAGTGAGATAACTCCGCCGCAAATAGCAAGAACCATGGTATCTTCCCATGCTCGGCTTATAAAAGTAATGTTAAATATTTTGCCAGCAATCCACGCAAAAAGGACCTGCGAGAGGGCTGCGCCTACGGCAAATACAAAAGCAGGGATAAGGTATTTGTTTTGTTGTTTGAGTCGAGTAAGAAAGAAATTCCACTCCTGCTTCGTAAGGGATGAGCTAGACATCTATAAAGGGGACTTTAGCAGGAAGAAGGTCTTTCTGTCTTGAAAAAGCGAGGATTTATGGCTTGGAAATTTCTAGAAAATTACACCACGAGGATGCTAGGCTAAGAAGGCAATGGATCTCCTCAGTTTAAAAAATCAGGCTTTAGAGGCTATTCAAAAGGTAAGAGCTTACAATAAAAAATCTTCTGTGGGAGTTGTGGGAGATATGGCTGTCGATCGTTTTATTTTTGGTAATGTCGATCGAATTTCTCCTGAGGCCCCGGTCCCAGTTCTTTTGGTTGAAAAATGTGAAGATAAGGCAGGTTGCTCTGCAAACGTTCTTAGAAATCTGAGTCATTTAGGACAAGCGATTGCTTTTCAAACACATATTTATGGATTTATTGGTGAGGACGAGGGGTCGGGATGTATTGAGGGAATTTTAAAGGAAACTTGTCCAAATGCGACAAGGCATTTTGAGAAAGATAGACTCTGGGTGACGCCCATTAAAAGTCGTTATATTGCTGGATCCCAGCATCAACTTTTACGAGTTGATCATGAGCACGCTGGAGAAAAAAAACGTTATGCTGAAAATCTTCCTCTTCAATGGCAAGAGTCTTTGTCTCAAGCTTCTTTGATTATTGCTCAAGATTATTCAAAGGGAACTTTAAGTGAAAATCTTTTAAGGGGTCTTGTTGAACTATCGCGAGAAAAAAAAATTCCGCTTTATGTTGATCCCAATCGCAACACTTCTCCAAATTGGTACCGTGGCGCGACGTTGTTGACCCCCAACATAGATGAAGCAGAGCGCTTGTGCGGGTTTAGTTTGATGCGTGGTCAAAGTGATGAATTAGTGGTGAAAGCGGCTCAAAAAATTTGCAAAGACTATGACCTTGAAGGTGTTCTTTTAACGCGCGGAAAGCATGGCATGACGGGGGTTTTTGGCAAACAGGGAACAGAGCTTGTCTTTACGTTTCCAAGTTTTGCTCGAGAAGTTTATGATGTCACAGGAGCTGGAGATACAGTGATCGCAACCTTGGGGTTATTTTCTTCATTTGGGATTGAACTTCCAATTGCTGCTTATATCGCCAATGCTGCGGCAAGTGTTGTTGTTTCAAAAGTGGGAACAGCGGTTGCGAGTCTTGATGAAATTTCCTCTGTGATTGAGCAAATTCACTGATTTCTTTTGTGTGTTTTTTTGCTAAGTTCCGCTTAACTTGAAATCATTAAAGACATTTTTATATTTGTTCTTTCTAATTTCTTTTGCTCGCGCTGATTTTAAAATTTTAGGCGTTGGAGATATTCTTATTCATCAGCCACTAAGACGGCAGGGATTAGAAAATAGAGATGGATTTAGGAGTCTTTGGCCAGAGCTTTTAGAAGATCTAAAGAAGGCGCATGTCACATATGGAAATCTTGAAGGTCCCATGGCAGATCTTCTTGCTCCTCAATCAGTTCAGTATAGTTTTAATTTTCCAAGTCGCTTAGCAAAAGATTTGATTGAATCTGGTTTTGATATCGTTTCAACTGCAAATAATCACTCTTTGGATCGAGGTGTGGAAGGATTAAAAGAAACTATTAAATCGCTGAATAATGTTGGATTGAGTTATGTGGGAACTCGTGTTGATTTAAGTTCTTCTGAGGGGTTTTATAAGATTTTAGAAGCTGCGGAAGTGCGTACTGCTTGGATTTCGTGCACAGATATCGTGAATATTTCTCAATCGCCTTTTGTGGCTGATTGCCGTAATGACCAAGAGTACTTAGGAAGTCTAATCAGAGAATTGAAATTAAATTTTAAAGTAGATCTCGTGGTTATCACTCCTCATTGGGGAGAAGAAAAAAGTTTAGAACCAAGTGAAAGGCAAAAGTCTTTGGCTCGATATTTTTTTAGTAAAGGAGCCGATTTAATTTTGGGAGCACATCCTCATGTGCTGCAACCTGTTGAGTTATTAAGGGTAGAGGATGAACTAGGTGAGAAAAAAAATCGCCTTGTTTTTTATTCTTTAGGTAATTTTGTTAGCAATCAGATTTATTTTGGAATTCCTCAAAAAACATCTATTCTTGCTTATACTTCCTTTAAGAGAAGAGACAGGTTTTGGGAGGTTTCCTCGTATAATGTTCTTCCTGTTGTGATGAGTTCCATGCCATATCAGGTCCGTCGAGCCTCTCCAGAGTCCGAAGAATATAAATTTGTTCAAAATTTAAATTTAATTTCTCATTAATTTTTTGTTAAGACGACGGCAATTTTTTGGCTTCCCCTTTTAAGGGGGGTAATGCCAGGGAATTTAGTCAATCATTTTCAAAGTTATTCCGAATAATTCCTTAGGACTTATGAAGAAGACCTTAGGATTATCAATCTTGTTAGGATGTTTCTTGAGTGCTTGTACTTTTAAAGCTTTTGATCATGAAACTCGAAAATTAAAAGTATCTTCTGTGCCTGGAATTAATCAAGATGAAGAAAAGTTAAATGCGACTTTTTCCTACTTGCTTTATCAGTTCCATGATCAAAATGGAGATGATCAAAAGGCACAAAAGGCTCTTACTCAAGCTCTTCGTCATGATCCTGATTCAAGTCATCTACGGCTTCAGTTTGCAACTGATTTATTTGAAAGAGGACTATATGCTTCTGCAAGAGAAGAGCTTCTGAAGTTAAAAGACAAAAATGATGATGCTGAAAAAATTTATATTCAAGTTTTGATTCGTGAAGGAAGTTTGAGTGAGGCAAGAGTAGAGCT
>JBILWH010000115.1:0-5149 GCA_044370015.1 Bdellovibrionota bacterium
ATCCCTCGAGTGATTTCGAGATATTTAAAAATATCTCCGCCACGTCGACATCCGTAGCAGTAAAAAAAGTTTTTTCTAGCATCGATATGAAAAGAAGGAGTTTTCTCTTGATGTCCGGGCAGCGGGCAACACGCCTTAAAACCTTGACCGCTTTTTAAAAGCTTTGTGTCGCGAGCAACATAGGTGGCTAAATCTGCCCTATCCTTTACTTGCTCTTTGACGTCATTGAGATTGGTCATCAAACTCCTTGGAAAGAATCAACTTTGAAGCGCTTTTCTAACCGCTTCTTGAACCGAGCGTCCTTCGGCTTTTGATCCCACAGCTTCCATGGTTTTTTTCATAACTTGTCCCATGCCTGCATTTCCCGCGGGGAGAGTCCCTGCTGTTTTGAGATCTGCAACAATTTGAGAAACGAGTTTTTGTAATTCATCCGAAGACATCATCTCTGGTTGAAATTCTTTATAAATTTTTAATTCTTTTTCTAGTTCACTAGCAATATCGGCGCGTCCTGAAGCTTTGGCTTGATCAAAACCTTCTTGCAATTGCTTACTTAAAGTCATCACAACTTTTTCAACATCTGTATCTGTAAGATCTTTTCGATCGTCGATTTCTTTTTTACGAATAGCATTCCAAATATTGCGAATAGCCATCAAACGCTCAGACTCTTTAGCCTTCATTGCGCTTGTCATCGCTTCTTTGATTTTATCTTTTAGACTCATCGTGTTTTCCTCACTTTGAATTCATTTCTTAAATATTCATTAAACAAATGCGCCGAGAGCCTTTTAAGTTTACAACTCAGAAGTCTCTCAACGCATTTATTTTGTTTTCTAGTTTTGTAATTATTTTTTTAATTACTTTGTATCTCTTGGAACGAATCTCTGACGTGCTTTTTTCTCAACACGTTTTTGAGCAGCGATACTTTTCTTTTTGAGGCGAACGGAAGGCTTTTCATAATGCTCACGTTTACGCACTTCAGTTAAAATTCCAGCTTTTTCACATTGTTTTTTAAAACGTCTAACAGCTGATTCGAAGGATTCTCCTTCGCGTATTTTTACCATTGGCATATTGAATTCACCCCCTTTCACTTAGAGGATGATTGAAAGATAGCTGGTGAAGCCTAGGTTGCCAAGAAATATTTGAGAGTCCTTAGTCAGTCTCGTTTAATGTCGCCTAATCATCCTGGCGCCGCTCAATCCGGGCGCCCAGGGAACGAAGCTTAAGTTCCATAGACTCATATCCCCGATCAAGATGGTAAATGCGCTTGATCGCGCTTTCGCCCTCTGCCGCAAGGCCTGCTAAAACAAGGCTGGCACTTGCTCGAAGGTCTGTTGCCATGACAGGAGCTCCCCTTAGGATTCCCGGTTTTCCAAAAATTTTAATCTTAGAGCCCTCGATACTATATTTGCCGCCCATTCGAATAAGCTCTGGAACATGCATAAAACGATTTTCAAAAATGGTTTCTTCAATCAAGCTTTCACCCTCAGCGTGAGTCATAAGAGCCACCCACTGTGCCTGAAGGTCAGTTGCAAAACCAGGAAAAGCCTCCGTAACAAGACTTACAGGTTTAATTTTTTCAGAGGAAATTAAGCGAACGCTTTTTCCAACAACATCCACCTTAGCCCCACTTTCTCGAAGTTTTGCAAAAAGAATCTCTAAATCTTCAACAGGAGCATCTGCAATGGTGACATCTCCTCCTAAAAGCTGAGTAGCAATAAGATAAGTTCCCACCTCAATACGATCTGAGGGGATTGAATAGTTAAGCGCGCCTAATTTATCTACGCCTTGAATGCGAATGGTAGGAGTGCCATGGCCTTCAATCTTTGCTCCCATGCTGATAAGAGCTTCAGATAAATATCTGACTTCAGGCTCTGCTGCAGCGTTTTCAATTAAAGTCTCCCCACGAGCTGTAACAGCGGCCATAATTAAGTTCTCAGTTGCGCCCACAGAAACTTTGGGAAACCTTACTTTATTTCCAATAAGTCTTCCGCCCGGAGCTTTAATATCAACATCCCCTCCGGATTGCTCAATGATGGCTCCTAATTTTTCAAAAGCCATCAAGTGCAAATCCACAGGACGCGCTCCAATAGCGCATCCTCCCGGAAGAGAAACCCGGCCCTTACCCAATCTTCCCAAAATAGGCCCTAGAGAAAAAAAACTAGCGCGCATTTTTCGTACTAAATCATAAGGAGCATTTCCGTGAGTCACGCGACTTGTATCAATCGTCCATCGCGATCCCCATGTGGCTTCAAAGTGTTGATTCACATGAGTTCCAAAATGCAAAAGCATTTTGAGCGTTGACTCCATATCGTGCAAACAGGGGACATTTTTTACAAGATGCTTTTCATCAGAAAGTATTGTTGCAAAAAGAATAGGAAGTGCTGCGTTTTTAGATCCACTTGCCGTGAGATTACCCTGAATTTTGCAAGGTCCTTGAATGACAAGCTTATCCACGGCTACTGCCCCTTTAGAGAAACATACGTAAGAAAAGCATTTTCATTCACAACGGCATCTAGAAGAGCCACCTTGTTTCGTTGATTTGAATTGACGCTCACTTTCGAAAAATCAAAAAACTTTGCCAAAAAACCCAGTGCCTTTAAACGTTTTGTTAAAGCTTCATCAGGAACAATTGTTTCATCAGCATCTTGAATGGGTAATGATTTTTTCTTTAGAATGAGCGATTGCGACCGTTTTTTCCAAAAAGCCTTTTCTTGCTGAATAGTTTGATCAATAAACTTTTTAAGCGGCTTCGAATAAAAAGAAAAATCAGACCAGTAAAGCTTGTTATCTTTTAAAAGAGTCTCAATGGATGCAATGGATTTTTGCCAAGGATAATCATCAAATTTTGAAACAATTTCATCAATTTTTGGGCTAATTTTTTCTAGACTGTCTTGTAGTTTTTTTAAGTCTTTATTGATTTTTTCTCGTCCTGCTTCACGTTCTTTATATTGACCCGCCAATCGACTTACGTCGCTCTGAAACGATTCAAACCAAAGCTTAAAACACTCATCTTCAGCATAGTTTTCTTGAAAAAAACCCTGAACATTCGACTTAAAATCGGAACTCAGCGCCTGTGTAGACTCAATTTTCTGCTCAGCAGCGTTCAAATAAATAAACATGAAAAAAAAGCCCGATAAAATCGTCGTTCTGTTTCGACTCATAAGCACCGATGGGACTTTAAGCGCCTCTAGCGACTGGTGTCAAAAGCTAATAAAAATCTATTTTTATGTGCCTGATCTTTAAGGATTTTCCACTCATAGCGCTTAGGAACCAAACGCGGCCATTCGTGCTCTTGAGCGGGTCCGAACTCAAGAAAGATAGCCCCTCCAGGTCGTAAAATTTGGTCAGCTTTTTGAAATATTTCCACATATTTTTGATTCGCATCCTGAGGGGACACAAGAGCTTGAAAAGGTTCAAAATCTTTTACTCCACCTTCCAAGGATTCAAATTCAAGATCGGAGATATAAGGGGGATTTGAAACAATAAGATCCACCACTTCACTAAAAAATTTCCAGTCTTGATCGAAAATCTTGGCTCTTATTTTAAAATTATCAGGAAAATCACTCAGGTTTTTACTCAAATAAGGAAGGGCTTCTTGAGAGCTCTCCACTAAATGAACCCGATGATTTTCAGGAGCTTCTTTTAACAAACTCAGACCAATCGCACCTGAACCCGCTCCAAAATCAGCGATTTGAAAAGTTTTTTTGGAATTTTTTCGAAGGTAATCTAAAACATGGTCCACAAGTTCTTCAGTCTCGGGGCGAGGAATCAAAACACCAGAACCCACATGGAGTTTTAAATTTCGAAAATCCCAATGCCCTAAAATATAAGCAAGGGGCTCGTGTTTTTTTCGCCGCTCCAAAATTTTTTTAGCCCTTTCAAAGGCATGTGATGCTTCAAGATTTTCAAGCTCCTTAAAAACCCACAAAGCTTCTTGAGGAGCTGATAACGCAGAAAATTCTTTTTTTAAAAAAGAAAACAAATCTTTTTCCATGTTTTATCCACAAAAAAGAATCAATCTTCTTCGTTAACTTTAACCTGAGTGGGATCTTCTCCCTTAAGGAGGAGTGTTTGATAATAATCGTTGAGTGCTGTGACAAAATCATCAAAAAATCCATTCATCACATCGCCGATATTGTAAGAGGTCATATTGATTCGATGATCTGAAACTCGACCTTGAGGAAAGTTATAGGTGCGAATTCGCTCATTTCGAAAACCGCCGCCCACTTGAGCCTTGCGCTCCGCTGCTTCTTTACTACGTTGTTTTTCACGAGCATGTTCTAAGAGACGTGTCCGCAATACCTTCATCGCTTTGTCTTTGTTTTTGTGTTGCGATCTTTCATCCTGACACTGCACGACTTCGCCTGTAGGAAGGTGAGTGATTCGAACAGCTGATTCCGTTTTGTTCACGTGCTGTCCACCGGCACCACCCGCACGATAAGTATCAATACGTAATTCACTTGGGTTGATGTCAAACTCTACTTCTTCAGCTTCTGGAAGAATGGCAACAGTCACTGTACTTGTGTGAACGCGACCCTGAGCTTCTGTCTTAGGAACACGCTGAACGCGATGAACGCCGGACTCGTGTTTAAATTGCGAAAAGACTTTGTCACCTGTGATATTGGCAACAATTTCTTTAAATCCTCCCGATGAGTTTTCAGTCAAACTCAACGGTTCAACTTTCCACCCTTTTGCCTCTGCAAAACGCATGTAGGCTCGGTACAAATCAGCTGCAAAAATGCCCGCCTCATCGCCACCCACGCCCGCTCTGATTTCTAGAACCGCGTTCTTTTCATCTCGAGGATCTTTGGGCAAAAGCATAAATTGTAGATGATTAATTTTTTTTTCGATCACAGGCTCCAAAGAAGAAATGTCTTCTTTAGCCATAGCTAAAAGATCAGGATCTTTTTCGTTTTCTAAAACCTCAACCGAACCAAGGTAGTTATTATAATCGCGCATAAAATCGCGATAGTTTTCTACTAATGACTGAAGACTTGAATGTTCTTTAGAAAGTTCCGAGAATTTTTTTCTATCCGCAATAATATGCGGAACACCGAGCTCTTCTGTAATACGCAAAAACCTTGCTTCGCTTTCTTTCAAGCGATGAAGCATTTGCGCTTGGACAGAAATTGCCATCTTGTATGATTACTAA
>JBILWH010000116.1:0-5108 GCA_044370015.1 Bdellovibrionota bacterium
TTGAGACTTCTTCAACACAAAATCTCATCAAAAGATCCTGAGCTTTTTTCACGTTTCAGTGCTGAAGTGTTGCAAGAAATCCTCAAAGAACTAAAACGCCATGCGTTGTGATTTAAGGCTTTGAAAAAAGACATTTTTTTTCATTCAAACTTAAAGCGGACTTGCTTGGGAGAGGCGCTCGCGGCATAAAGAAGGAGTCTCAAAGGAATTTACATAAGTGGCAGAAGAAACAAAGCTAAATCGTCGCGAATTTATCTCATGGTTTTGGTTAGGTTGGATTACCTTTTCTGTCATAGTTGGAATCGTACTATCTGCCTTGGGTAGATTTCTTTTTCCCAATGTTCTTTTCGAAAAACCGTCTAAATTCAGAGCGGGAATGCCCACTGATTATTCTGTGGGAGTTGATGAGCGTTTCAAGGATACTCAGTCAGTGTGGCTTGTGAAGACAAGTCAAAATACGATGTATGCTCTTTCAACAGTATGTACGCATTTGGGTTGTACTCCCAACTGGCTTACAAGTGAGCAAAAATTTAAATGTCCTTGTCACGGAAGTGGTTTCCGTCCAACAGGTTTGAACTATGAAGGTCCTGCTCCTCGCCCTCTCGAAAGATTTGCAATTAGTTTTGATGACACGGGTAATATCGTCGTCGATAAATCAAAAAAAATTATGAATGCTTCAGAGTGGGAGCAAGGCGATTTTCTCTTAAAGGTGTAAGAATTTATGAATCCATTACGTAAACTTTGGAACTACATTCGTGAAGGACAAATCTGGAAATCCATTTTTCGTCACAATCTTCCTGATAATCCGCGAGATCAAAGTTTAGCGGTTCTCACAAACGTTTTTTTGCACTTACACCCTGTTAAGACTCGTAAATCAGGTGTTCGTATGTCGTTTACCTGGTGTATGGGTGGACTCACTTTCTTTTTGTTTCTTGTAGAAGCCGTTACAGGCATTTTGTTGATGTTCTACTATCGTCCAACTCTTGAGTTTGCTTACAACGACATCGTGGCTCTTCGTGAGCACGTTCCTTTGGGAATTATGCGTGAAATTCACCGATGGGGAGCACACTCGATGGTGATCACTGTGTGGTTGCACATGTTCCGTGTGTTTATGACTGGAAGTTATAAACCACCTCGTGAGTTTAACTGGGGTGTAGGAGTGATTCTCCTTGTTCTCACAATGTTGCTTTCGTTCACGGGTTATCTTTTGCCTTGGGATCAGCTCGCTATTTGGGCGATTTCGGTAGGTGCAAACATGGCTGCTGCGACTCCAGCTTTGGGGGTGACGGGGCCTGGATCAATGCTTCTTAAAATTGGCGACGTTCCTCTTGTTCATAGCGGAAACGATGCGAAGTTTGGTCTTTTGGGCGGACGATTTATTGGTGAAGCGACGCTTCTTCGGTTCTACGTCTTACATTGCATTGCTATTCCGTTCGTCGTGACTCTTTTGATTGCGGTTCATTTTTGGCGAGTAAGAAAGGATGGGGGAATCTCGGGTCCTCTCTAGGCCGAGTCAATCACAATGGTTCAAGCACTTCGCGAGTTCATCAACTTTTTATGTAATCCCATTATTTATTTCACTCTAGTGTGTATCGCGTGGTGGGCGATCATGAAATATCACCACATTTGGACTCGTCCGCGAGTCATGCTTGGTATTACTGGAATCTCTCTTGCATTCTTAGCTTTTGCTTTTGCTGATAAGAATTTCTATCGAGAAGCTGTCAAGCCCGATAATATTCCAATTTGGGTTATGACGATTGCGACGGTTTTTCTTTTTTGGCTCGCAATGCGCAGAGGCGCTATCAACGACCAGTTGATGGCTGAGGGCAAACCAAATCTTGAAAAACAAGAATCAGATAAGAAAGTCTATACCTGGCCCGATCTTGTTTATTCAGAACTTATTTGTATGGTTCTTTTTACGGCTTTTCTTGTTTTGTGGGCGATTGTTTTCAAAGCTCCTCTCGAAGATCCTGCCAACTCGGGTATTACACCTGCCATTGCAAAAGCGCCGTGGTACTTTTTGGGATTGCAAGAAATGTTAGTTTATTACGACCCTTGGATTGCAGGGGTGGTTTTGCCCACAATGATCATTGTAGGATTGGTAGCAATCCCGTACATGGATTTTAACTCAAAAGGAAATGGTTACTATACTGTTAAAGAACGTTTTGTTGCGATTTGGCTTTTTGGTTTTGGATTCATTGTTTTGTGGATGGCGCTTATTTTCTTGGGAACTTTTATGCGAGGTCCAGGATGGAACTTTTTTGGTCCTTTCGAAGAGTGGGATAGTCACAAGGTTGTTTCCGAGCCTAACATTAACTTGAGTGAAATTATCTGGGTTAAACTTTTGAATATTGGATTACCCAAGAATATTTTAGTGCGTGAAATTTTTGGTTTTATAATTGTGGCAGCCTATATGGGAATTCTACCTGTCTACTTAGCGAAGACTTATTTAAAAACTTATTACGAAAAGATGGGGGCGGTGCGCTTTTATCTTTTTGCGATTTTACTTATAGTGATGCTTTCCCTTCCGATTAAAATGTATCTCAGGTGGTTGTTTGCGTTTAAATATGTGATCTCCATTCCCGAGTTTCTCCTCAATATATAGGTGATGATCAGATGGCTACAGAGAAACAAGACACAGTATACGATTCAAAAAAGCTTTCAAAATGGTTTGCTATTGGGTCGGTTATCTTATTGATCATAGTCGTTTGGGCCTTGATCGAAGATTATGATCGTCCTTGGAAAGTTTATCAGCGTCAGGCTCAAAAAATTGCAACAGCTGTGGGTGAAAATCGACTCAAAATGGCTGAGCGAAATATAAATAAGAGTAAACTCTCTGGTCTTGAAGAAAGCTTAGCAAAAGTCGAAAAAGAAGAGGCAGTTGTTCTTGCTGAGATCGATGGAAAGATCAAAGATCTCACGGACGACTACTATAAGAAAAATAGTAAATATCAAAACTTAAAAGGTGACTTAGCAGCAGATCTTTTCAAGTTAGAAAAATCAATCGAGCACGAAAGTAAAGATTCTCGTAAATTAAAAGCTGCTTATGATGAAAAAACTAAGCGAGTTGCGGAGTTGGCTGTTATTGCGGATGAAGCAGATAAAAAACTTAACCTTGCAAAAGAAATGCGTGCGGATATTCTCTCAAAGTCAAAAGACATAGTAGATCGTAAAGAAAAACTACTTAAAGAAGTATCGTTACTGCGTAAAACAATTTCGGATTCTGAATTAAGTCTTGGAAACATTATTCGAAATGCTCCCATGATCGATTTCGTGGCGCCCACAATCAAGATCAATCAAATTATTCTTCCTCATTTAAAAGACGATTATTTCTTTAACAAGGTTCCTCGAGTGGACCGTTGTATGAGTTGTCATGTGACGATAGATAAAGCAGGCTTTGAAGATTTTCCTCAGCCCTACAAATCTCATCCTAAATTGAAGTTAATGGTGGGCCCAGATAGCCCTCACCCTGCAAGTAAAGTGGGTTGCACAACTTGCCATTCGGGTGTTCCTCAGAGTGTTGATTTTGTAAAAACAGCACACGTGCCTCGTGATGTGGCTCAGGAACAAGAGTGGAAGGCGAAATATCATTTTCACCGTGAACATACGATTAAAACACACATGATTCCGTTACAGATGACGGAAGGTAAGTGTATGCAGTGTCACGCAAAACAAGTTCAGTTAGATGGTGCGCCTACTTTCAATGCAGGTATGCGTTTGATTGAACGTTATGGTTGCTACAATTGCCATAAGTTTGCAGGTCACTTTGAGCGCTTACAGCATGAAAAGAAATCTGGTCCACAGCTTTATACAATTGCTTCTAAGGTAAGTTCTGACTGGGTACGTAAGTGGTTGTGGGAGCCGAAGTCGTTTCGTCCAAGCACTTTGATGCCTGCGTTTTGGCAAATTCATAACAATTCCGATCCAGACTCTCTCGAGCGAGGAAAAGTTGAAGTTGAATCCATCACCCATTATCTCTTCAAGCGAACAGAGCCTTTTGAACCGATCAAAATGTCGAGCAAAGTTGTGGGCGATGCAAGTCGCGGTAAAAACTTGATGGAAAATACGGGTTGTCTTGCTTGTCATGCGATCAACGATTTTCCTCGTAAGAATCCTGAATCAATGAAGACCTTGGGTTGGAAAAACCCAATTGTTCCTTTGCCTGGTCCTGAGTTGAATCAACTTGGATCTAAGGTTTCTCGTGAATGGTTGTATTCATGGTTGATGAATCCAAAACATTACTGGTCACAAACTTCCATGCCGAGCATGAAGTTAAGCGAGCAAGAAGCTCTCGATTTGTCTGAGTACCTTCTTGCAAAGAAAAACGAAGAATTCGAAGCGCTTCCTGTGCCCGAAGCGAAAGATGCCGTTCGAGATCAGCTTGTTACAAATTATCTTACGAAAACAATGTCACCTAAAGAAGTCCAAACAAAATTGGCTTCTATGTCGTTAGAAGATCGTAAAGATTTCCTAGGGCAAAAGTTTATCAACCACTATGGTTGTTACGCGTGTCACGCTATTAAGGGTTTTGAGAATGCTCCCAATGTGGGCGTTGAGTTAACTTACGAAGGTAGCAAAGACGTTTCTAAGTTTGCCTTTGAAAACGTCCATCTTGATCACACCTCACGTCCTGATTGGATTTATACAAAACTTCGCACCCCTCGTATTTGGGATGTGGGCAAGGTTCGTGATTTTGAGGCAAAAACAAAAATGCCTCACTTTGGAATGTCTAAAGAACAAGCGACGGCTGTTGCCGCGATTGTTGTGGGTAGCGAAAATAGTAATGTCGATGAAGTGGCTCAGTTCAAGGTTGATGGACGTTGGGAGCAAATTATCGACGGTCACCGAGTGTTAAATCGCTACAACTGTGTGGGTTGTCATGCGATTGAGAAAAAACAAGGCCATGTCTTGGCTCATTATGCTGATAGTTCTGAAGGTCCTCCTAATTTGAATACAGAAGGGGCAAAAATTCAGCCTGATTGGTTGCATGCTTATTTGCTCAACCCAAATGTAAAAATACGTCCTTGGTTGAAGATTCGATGGCCTACCTTCCTTATGTCGAATGAAGAAGCAACGACTCTTACGAAGTATTTTGCGGCTTACGATAA
>JBILWH010000117.1:0-5094 GCA_044370015.1 Bdellovibrionota bacterium
AAGAGGCCTTTCCAATACAGCTCTCCATGCCATCTTTAATTTAAGAGAACATCTTTTTCAGCACATGAAGCTACTTCCACTTTCTTACTACGACCGAGAACCCGCTGGGAGAATCGTCACTCGTCTCACTCACGATGTAGATACTCTGGAATCTTTTTACAGTGGAACACTTGCTCGATTGATTCGCGTGTTTTTAACAGCCACCACCGTGATTATCGTTATGCTACAAGTGACTTGGTGGCTAGGCGCTGTTGCCGCTCTTCTCACGCTTCCTAGTATTTTTTTAGTCTGGACGTTTCGCAAACACTCTTACGATCTTTATCGAAAATATTCTCGGACAAACAGTGCCATCACTGCGCGTTTAGCAGAATATCTCAATGGAATGTCCGTGATTCGATGTTTCGGCTTGGAGGACTGGTCTAAGGGAAAATACGAGGAAAGAGTTACAGACTTTTCTATAGCTTCATCTAAAATCAATTGGTTCAATTCTTGGATGCGCGCGGGAACTCTTTTTCTTACTCATCTTCCGACAATTTTTCTTTTTTCAGTTGGAAGTCTTTTGTTTGTAAAACAAATTCTGCCATTGGGGATTCTCATCACCTATATCCGACTTTCTGACAATCTCGCTCGCCCTGCTGGCGCTTTGATGATGGAAATTCATCAAATACAAACAGCTATGTCGAGTACGGAGCGACTCACAACGTTTCTCTCTGAGCAAAAAGAAGTTTTTGAATCTATTCCCTCTGCTTATGAAAAAATTAAAGGCCACATTGAATTTCAAAACGTCTCTATGCGATACAGCCCACAACTTCCCTGGATCCTTAAAGACTTTAATCTAACACTCAAAGCAGGCGAAAAAATTGGAATCATGGGAAGAACGGGAAGCGGAAAAAGCACACTCATTTCTCTCATAACAGGACTCTATCCTTTTCAAGAGGGAAAGATATTGATTGATCAAAGAGCTCTCCAAAACTATGACCTGGGTTTTTTGAGATCACAAATTGCCTTTGTTTCTCAAAGTACCTTTCTCATGCCCGGAACCATTCGAGATAATCTCACACTTGGAAACAGTTTTGACGATAAAGAAATTGAATACGCCTGTGAACAAACAGGACTTTTTGAATTGCTTTTTTCAAACAAGCGTAATTTAGACTCATTTGTTCAGTCTCAGGGAAGTAACTTTAGCCAAGGCGAAGCACAACTTTTTGCTCTGACTCGTGCTCTTTTGCAAGACCCATCAATTCTTGTTCTAGATGAAGCAACGGCCAACCTTGACTCTCTTTTAGAAGAAAAAGTTCAAAGAGCCGTTGAAAAAGTTTGCGAGGGTCGGACAAGTCTTTTCATTGCTCACAGACTCAGTACTCTCACCCGCTGCGAAAGAGTGCTCATCCTACAAGATGGCAAACTTGTAAAAGAAGTAAGCGGAAAAGAGCTCATCAATCCTTCTGCGGAAATTCTTGCTCATTTAGAAAGCAGCGAGTCCAACACATTGAAGCCCGTTGACGAGACTGTTAGAAGCTAAAATTTATATGAATGCAATGATTCTTGTCGCGGCTCTTGGATACTTTGTTGACGTGTATGATCTCATTCTTTTTTCAATCGTTCGAGTGAAAAGCCTGCAAGATATCGGTCAAAGCGGAACGCAACTTCTTGATAACGGACTTTTAATTTTAAATCTTCAAATGCTTGGAATGTTGATTGGAGGAGTCTTGTGGGGTGTTTGGGGAGACAAGAAAGGAAGGCTTTCGGTTCTTTTTGGCTCCATACTCCTTTACTCTCTTGCAAATATTGCAAATGGACTCGTTAACTCTGTTGAGGTTTACGCTCTACTGCGCTTTATCGCAGGTATCGGTTTAGCCGGAGAACTTGGAGCGGGAATCACGCTTGTTTCTGAGGGACTGCCCAAAGAAAAAAGAGGCTATGGGACAACAATAGTTGCAACTGTTGGAGTGACGGGAGCCATTGCCGCCGCACTTATTTCAAATTTGTTTCACTGGAGAAACTGTTACTACATCGGAGGAGCTCTTGGTTTACTCCTTTTACTTTTAAGAATCTCTGTTCGAGAATCTTCGATATTTCAAAAAACTCGCTCTCAAGCAAAAATTGCTCATGGAAGTTTCTTTATGCTTTTCAATAATGGCCCTCGCTTTAAAAAATATCTCAACTGTCTTTTAGGCGGCCTTCCTATTTGGGGTGTCCTAGGAATTCTCATTACATTTGCTCCCGAGCTAGCCAAACACAAGGGAATAAATGAAACAGTGGAAGCAAGCCAAACTGTCCTGTACTCCTATATTGGAATGGTTATAGGAGACATAGGTTCGGGATTACTCAGTCAAATTCTTAAGAGTCGAAAAAAAGTTTTACTTATTTTTCAAGCTCTTACTCTCGTGACTGTCGTTTTGTATTTGAAGTATCCTTTCACAACCGCAAGAGAACTCTATATCCTTTGTATTCCGCTGGGAATTGCCATTGGATACTGGGCCGTTTTTGTGACAAGTGCTTCTGAACAGTTTGGAACTAATTTAAGATCCACGGTCACGACCTCAACTCCAAATTTTGCTCGAGGAATGATTACACCTCTGAGCATTTACTTTACGTTTCTTAAAAGCAACATGGGGTTTGATATTATCAACTCAGCACTTATTATGATGAGCACAGCCTGCCTCATTGCACTTTATGCAACAGCACAACTTAAAGAGAGTTTTTCGAACGACTTAGATTTTGTAGAGCTTTAAAGAGTCTTTAATTTATTCATTAGCTTCTTTAAGTAAATCGATCTTTAGCTCTTCACTTACAGGCTTAGAGCCAAGCCAGATCGCCGCTAAAGATTTAGCAACAGACTTTTGTTTTGATTCAAAAAGAACACCGTCAGCTCTTTCGTTTGCTTTTTGATGAAACTCTACATGTAAAGGAGCAGACTCATTAAAAGTAATTTCAAGAACAGAATCTTTATCTATCTTTAACTCTGAAGACCATTTAATAAACTTTTGTCTTTCTGATTCCTCCAATTTATTTTCAGCAGGAATTTTAGAAAAACCCTCACTAAAAGCTGAAGAAACCTTTTTGCCTCCAACACCACGTAAAAAACTTAGCTTGAACTTAAAAGATTTTGAGTCTGAATCAAAAACTGAGTTCCACTCATTTGCTTTCGCATTTTTTCCAAAAAAACAAATTTGGTAAACCTTCACCAAGCCCCCGATAGCTTTCCGATATCCACAAGAACCAGGAAAATAAGAGTCGCTCCCTTTAACAACCAATGCACCGGCGACTCCTTGCCGAGCAGACTTTGCTTCTTCTTTCTTGTCTTGACCAGCGTGCGCAAAAGCAAAAGTTAAAAATAAAGATAAAGACCAACATTTGAAATTCATAAAAATAGATTAAACGTGGTCCTTAAAATATCCAAGACAGATGATGCAAATAATCATAGCCTTATTAGTCATGGCCAAAAACTATCTTAGCCCCAGCGCTTATGAAGCCATGAAAAGTGAACTCAAAGCTCTTCTCGAAAATGAAAGGCCTTTGATTGTTGAGCAAGTGAGTGCCGCTGCTGCTTTGGGAGATCGATCAGAAAACGCTGAATATCTTTATGGCAAAAAGCGACTTCGAGAAATTGACCGGCGTGTTCGCTTCTTACAAAGCCGACTGAGCGATGTCGAAGTCATTTCAGAAAGCGAGATAAATTGCCAGGAAGTTCGATTTGGAACATGGGTGAAAGTTAAGTCTTCATTAGGTAGCGAAAAATGTTTTCAACTTGTCGGCCCCGATGAGTTTGATGCTTCTGGTGAAAAGATCACGCTTCAGTCCCCCCTGGGAAAATCTCTTTTAGGTAGAAAACAAGGAGAAAGCGTTAAAATCCAAAGCCCCAAAGGCGAAATTACCTATACAATCTTGGCTTTATCTCGTACAAAATTTTAGTCAAATCCTCTCAAAACCCTGAAAAAAACTTAGTCACTCTGACTAACAAATTCTGGTCCTTTTCTTTAAACCAGGTTTAAAAGTTCAATAAAGTAGCTTTTTAGACTTGGCATATTTGCATCCCCTAGAAACCCAGTTTTAAAAAAACAAAAAGAGGTGCGTATGCGTAAACCAAATTACTTTGGAACAAATCTTTCCAAACTTCGTTTAAATGGATTTTTGATGGCAGGACTTCTTGGAGGAGCAAGTAGCTTAAATGCGACGCCTGGAACTCCCGCTCCTCAAAGAAAAAGAGAAAACACTTTAGCAGGAACAAAAGAAAAACCTCTCACATCTGCTAACAAAGAAAACAAAGATCCTTCAAAATAAAGTCTGACGACACGCAGTGAGATTTGTCTTGGAAGTCTCGCAGTTTTTATGGGCTCTGTTAGACTTTTGAGAAATGTCAAGAAACTCATTTTTTCTGTGTATTTCTTTTTTAACTTGTTTTCAGTTTTTGTCTGCACGCTCTCCTCTTATAAACGAGGGTGTATGGATTAAAGATCCTCAACTCAAACATTACTCTCTTCTCAAAAATCAAAAAGAATTTGTCATCGATCACCGAAAAGCAAAAGGGTTTGAGCTTTACGGAACCAGTAAAATGTATCGGTTTTTAGATGAAAATCATATTCCCTACACAAAGCTAGACCTCGTTGGATCTCAAAAAAGCACCTCCAACTATCCCTCCTTTCATCAAATTGAAACCAAGCTTAAAAATCTTCACCAAACCTACCCCCACCAAACTCAACTCATGAGTATCGGAAAAAGTGTTCAAGGAAGAGATCTTTATTTCTTAAAAATCTCAAAAAATCCAAAATCTGACGAAAAAATTCCTGAATTCAAATATATCTCAAGCATGCACGGAGATGAAATAACAGGGCGTGAGCTTATGATTTCTCTCGCAGAAGATTTACTTTCAGGCTACGGAAAAAACAATAAAATCACAGAATTGATCGACAACACAGAAATATACATCATGCCCTCCATGAACCCCGACGGATCAGAACTTCGTCAAAGATTCAACGCAAACAATGCAGACCTCAACAGAGATTTTCCAGATTTCACATCTGATCCCCAAAACACTTCTGAAGGTCGGCAAATTGAAACAGCCGCTATTATGAAATTTCAGGCAGAAAGAAA
>JBILWH010000118.1:0-5086 GCA_044370015.1 Bdellovibrionota bacterium
CAGTCACTTGCAGAAGCCCATTCACTGGCAGAACAAAAAAAGAATCCAAGCGTTGAACCTATTCATCTTTTAAACTCTCTCCTTGATGACAAAGAGCCTGTTTCGACTCTTTTAAAAAACCTAAACATTCATAAGTCCCTTTTGTCATTTGCTAAAAATCAAATCTCCAAACTTCCCTCTGTTGAAGGAATAAGTGCGTCCAACATTTCAATCTCACATAATCTTCAAAAATTATTTTTGATCGCCGAGAGCCTTTCAAAAAAATGGGGAGACAGCTTTATAGCGGTTGAGCACTTGTTTCTCTCTCTTATTGATAAAGAAAGTGCCCTCACACAAGAACTCCAAAAACTTGGACTTACTTCAACACTTTTTGAACAAGAGTTACTTAAAATTCGAGGTTCCCAGAAAGCTGATGATCCACACAGCGAAGAAAAATATCAAGCCCTCAAAAAATATTCTCGAGATCTTACAGAACTTGCAAAAGACGGAAAGCTCGATCCCGTCATCGGTCGTGATGAAGAGATCAGGCGCGTTATTCAAGTTCTTTCTCGAAGAACCAAAAACAACCCTGTCCTCATCGGAGAACCAGGCGTAGGAAAAACCGCTCTTGCAGAAGGGCTTGCACAGAGAATTATTGCTGGCGATGTCCCCGAAACTCTTCGAGATAAAAAAGTTTTATCCATGGATTTAGGAGCCATGATTGCTGGAGCAAAATTTAGAGGAGAATTTGAAGAGCGACTCAAAGCCTTTATCAAAGAAGTTCAAAACTCAAATGGAGAAATCATTCTTTTCATTGATGAGCTTCATACTTTAATTGGGGCTGGAAAAAGCGATGGTGCGATGGACGCTGGTAACCTGCTCAAACCTGCGCTTGCTCGAGGCGAACTTCGCTGCGTTGGGGCAACAACCCTCAACGAATATAAAAAATATGTCGAAAAAGACCCCGCTCTTGAGCGAAGATTTCAACAAGTTTATGTAGGGGAACCTAGCGTTGAAGACACGGTCTCTATTCTTCGCGGTCTTAAAGAAAAGTATGAAATTCACCACGGCGTCCATATTCAAGACAATGCGCTTGTCGCTGCCGCTCAACTTTCGCACAGATACATTGCGGACCGTTTTCTTCCTGATAAAGCAATCGACTTAATAGATGAAGCCGCCTCAAAAATTCGCATCGAAATAGATTCAATGCCCGTAGAAATTGACGAGAAAGTTCGAGCTCTCACACAAAAAGAGATAGAGCGAGAAGCGCTCAAAAAGGAAAGCGACCTGGCGAGTAAAGAACGCTTAGAGAATTTAGAAAAAGAAATTACTTCAGAAAAAAAAATTATTTCAGAATTAAAAAAGAAATGGGAAAAAGAAAAAACAACCATTCTTGCAGTCGCTCATATTCAAGAAGAAATTGAAAAGCTTAACAAAGACCTAGAGGCAGCAGAAAGAGAAGGACGACTTGGAGAAGCTGCTGAATTAAAGTATGGAAAAATACCTGAAAAAAACAAAAGCATGATTCAAGCCCAAAAGGATTTAGCTGAAATGCAAAAATCCTCTAGAATGCTGAGCGAAGAGGTTACCTCGAACGATATCGCAAGTGTCGTATCTAAATGGACAGGAATTCCTCTTGACCGTCTTGAGCAAGGAGAAAATCAAAAACTCCTAAAGCTTGAAGAGCTTTTAAGAAAAAGAGTGTGCGGGCAAGAGCAAGCTCTATCTTCAGTCTCTGATGCAGTCCGCTTATCTCGTAGTGGATTAAAAGATCCCCATAAACCAATCGGTGTGTTTTTATTCCTTGGACCCACAGGAGTGGGAAAAACAGAAACAGCTAAAACACTTGCCGAAGTCCTTTTTGATAGCGAACAAAACATGATTCGTTTGGACATGAGCGAGTACATGGAAAAACATTCGGTCGCAAGATTAATTGGAGCTCCTCCAGGTTACGTTGGATTCGAAGAGGGAGGACAACTCACAGAAGCTATTCGTCGAAGACCCTATTCAGTTGTTCTTTTTGATGAGATCGAAAAAGCCCATCCCGATGTTCTTAACACGCTTCTTCAAGTGTTCGATGACGGACGGCTTACCGATGGACAAGGAAGAACAGTAGACTTTAGAAATACTCTTCTTATCATGACGAGCAACATGGCCGCAGAAGAAATCAGAACGCAAAAGCTTACATCAAACGATCTTCCAGATTACTTAAAAAAATTTCTTCGTCCTGAATTTATTAACAGAGTAGATGAAATGATCATCTTTAACTCTTTAGCTCCAGAATTGATCAGACAAGTTGTCGACGTTCAAATCCATAACCTGAATAAAATTATGAAAGATAAAAATATAACTCTCGATCTCGACATAGAGGCCAAAAACTACCTTGCCGAACTTGGATATTCTCCTGAATTTGGAGCTCGCCCCTTGAAAAGAGTCATTTACCGTGAGGTACAAGTTCCCCTCTCCAAAAAATTTCTCGAAGGAAAAATTAAAGTAGGCGATAAAATTCACCTAAGGCTAGTGACTAAAAAAGACTCAAAAAGCTTTATTTTCGAAAAAACTCATTAGAGTACATTTGGTTTTCGAGGCTGAGACAAAGTCACAGCTAACTTTGCAAAAAAATCGCCCATTTCTTGTTGAGAGGGGAATTTGTCCGTTCCCATACAACCTGGAGAAAGAAGAACTACGTCTCCAGAGCGAGATTTTTGATAGGCAAGCAAAGTCGCTTCTTCAAGTGTCCCCACCAAAAAGGTTTCTGTATAATCACCTAAAAAGCGATTGATTTTTTCTTTGCTTTCTCCCGTAATAATTAAATTTTTCACTCGTAAGCGAATATGAGGAGCAAGAAGAGAGAAATTAACTTCTTTATCTTTGCCACCCATAATTAATATTACAGGCTCTACAAAAGAGCCAAGCGTGCGAATAACGGCCGCAGGATTTGTCGCATACGCATCTGAATAAAATGCGACATCATTAATTCTCTTAATGAATTGCACTCTATGAGGCAAAGCTTTCAATTCAACAATTGTTTTTTGAATCGATTCGGCTTTCACCCCTAAATTAAGAGCAGCCAGTGAAGCGGCCATCAAATTTTCGCGATTATGAAATCCACGCATTCTAAGTTGGCTTATGTCCAACTCAACAAGCTGATTATCTTTCCAACGAATAGAGATTTTATTTTTTTGGCACCAAGCACCTTCAAAGCCAGAAGGGATTTCTTGCATTCCAAAAAGATAGGTTTTTCCCTGAAGGTTTTGTACAAAAGAAACAACGGAGCTGTCTTGAGAATTGAAAACAACCCACGTGTCTGAGTCTGCATTCTTAAGAACTTCCCTGTTTGCTTGAAAGTAATTTTCGATATTGGGATATCGATCCGTCATGTCTTCAGCTAAATTCAAGAAGAGAATTCCTTTTGGTTTAAAGGTTCTAGTTCCCTCAAGTTGTTGAGGTGAACAAGCTGCAATAATAAAATCAGGAGCAGTTCCTTCATTTAGAACCGCACTTAATGGACGATCAATGTTTGCAAAAGCTTCAATGTTTTGTTTTTCAAGAATTGCTTTAAGAATATGTGCTGTGGTGCTTTTACCATTTGTTCCCACAACCGCAACAATACTCGCAGCTGAAAAGAAGAGAGACAAATTCTAATTCAGATACGACGGGAATATTCATATTACGAGCTGCATCGAGTTCGCGAAGATCAATTGGAAATCCATCACAGACAATCACCATTGCAGATGATTGAAAAATTCTTAAGTCGATCGGACCAAATTCAAATTCAACAGCGAGTCCTTCAAAAATAGCTCTTGCCTGTTCATGTCTATCTTCAGAAAGACCTGGCAAAACAATTCTTGCTATTCCCTGATTTCTTAAAACGAATCGAGCGATTTCCAACGCGTTTTGTTCTGCACCTAAAATACTAAAAACTTTTCCGTTTAATCCTTGCATTGCCACAATCTATAAAAAACCTTTCTCGTAACTATCGCAACATTTATCGCGCTTTATCGTAACTTTAGAGTACCCAATGCAGCTATAGCCAAAATGAACGAAAGAATCCAGAATCTTACAATAACCTTTGGCTCAGGCCAGCCTAAAAGTTCAAAATGGTGATGAATAGGCGCCATTCTAAAAATACGCTTACCTCTCAATTTAAATGAAGCTACCTGCAAAATCACCGAAAGGGTCTCTAAAACAAAGACTCCCCCAAGCACTATAAGGAGGATTTCGTTCTTTGATAGGACAGAAAGCGCTCCCAAAGCTCCACCTAAGGCCAAAGCCCCTACGTCGCCCATAAAGATTTGTGCAGGATAGGTATTAAACCATAAAAAAGCTATTCCTCCGCCCATTAAAGCAGCACAAACCACTGCCAGCTCCCCAATTCCGGGCACATGGGGGATTTGCAGGTAACGAGCAAAGACAATGTTTCCACCCAAATAACAGAGAATAAAAAAGGAAGCGCAATTCACAATACAAGGCCCGATGGCTAGGCCATCTAGGCCGTCTGTTAAATTCACTGCATTTGAGGCTCCCACAACCACCAGCACACTTAAAAGCATGTAATAAGGGCCCAAATTAAGTGCTAAATTTTTAAAAAAAGGAAAATAGAGAGCCCCCTGAACCCCATCTCCATCAGCTGAGACATAAGAAATATAAGAAAAAAGTGCGGCTCCCAAATAAAGTAAACGAAACTTCCATCGACTGGCTAAACCCTCAGGGTCTTTTTTTATGATTTTGATGTAGTCATCTAAAAATCCAACTAACCCAAAAACAAAAAGGACAAGCAAAACGCTCCAAACATAAGTATTTGTTAAATCCCCCCACATAAGGATTCCTAAAAAAGCACCCCCTAAAATCAAAACTCCTCCCATTGTAGGAGTTCCTGTTTTCTTGAGATGACTTTGGGGACCCTCGTTGCGAATTGCCTGACCAAATTGGCGCTTTTTCATCCACCTAATAAAAGGAGTTCCTGCAAAAATAACAAACAAGAGGGCTGTTACTGCTGCAAGTCCCGATCGAAAGCTGATATATCGAATGACATTTAAAATTTTGAATTCATTATTGAGAGCGTAAAATAAGGCGTATAGCACCTTTAAAGTCTGTTAGAGTTTTG
>JBILWH010000119.1:0-5075 GCA_044370015.1 Bdellovibrionota bacterium
TTAGAAGAAAAAAAGATTGTCATCGTTGCAGGCTTCCAAGGAGTGAGTCGGAATAAGGAAATCACAACGCTAGGCCGAGGAGGAAGCGATACAACAGCTCTTGCTCTTGCAAGTTTTCTTAAATCGCCTTCTGCTTATATCTATTCAGATGTAGACGCTTATTTTTCTGCAGATCCCAAACAAGTAAAAAACGCACGTCGCTACAAAAAGCTTCCTTGGGACATAGGTTATCTCTCCTCTTATTTTGGCGCTAAAGTTTTACATTATAGAGCCGCAAAAATAGCCGCAAAGCAGCAGCTCCAAGTTCAGATGTTATCCACATTTAATCCACAGAGCGAGAGTGGGGGAATTGAGGGCTCATTTGACGCGAAAAATCAATTATTTCAGGTACTTACAATAAATCAAAAAAGCGACTTACAAAAGTTAACCACAGAAGAAACAGAAAAGATTACAAATACGTTTGGGCCTCTAGAAATAGAGACTTATTTTATACCTTCCTACTTTGAAAATCGCAGAGAATTTCCTAAGGACGCCTTAAAAACTTTTTTCTATTCTTTCGAGAAAAGCCTAAACCCGCAAGAGTTTATAGAAAAAAAATATTCGGATGGGGCTCTGTATCAATCTTTCGCACTTGTGGGGACATCTCTTTTAGAAAATAAAAAACTTCTAGATGAAATCAAAGAACTGCTTAGATCTTTCGAGCTAGAAATAGAGGCGTATGATTGGACGTCACTTTACTTTATTTTCTTCACAAAAAAAGTAGAGAATAATCAAAAAATTCTTTTAGCCCTGCACCAACACTTTATTGAAAATAAAATTTAAGTAAAAAAAAGACGACTTAAACCCCTCTCACCACTAAGCCATTCATGAGGGATCGCTTGGCTAACAATATTCAATCTGTAAAAAACTTTCTTAACTTTTATTTTTTTCTTTGCTTCTTTTTGCTCCCCTATCTCTCGCACTCTGAAAGCTTTAACTCTCCTTTCTTGATCGAAAATATTTTTAAACCAATTTCAATTCCCCCAAAAAACATTCAATACCAACTCACTGTCACCCCAGGCTTTGAGCACCACGACCCTCGTAAAATGTTAAAAATAATTGCCATTGGAGATAGTCTTCTTCAAAATTTTTATAATTGTGACACCCCCTGTAAGCTCCGACAATTTCTTACCCTCGATAAAAAACATGCTTTTATAGACACAGACCAAGCCCCCAATTCTATTGAAAGTGTCTTCGAAAAATTCTCAAAGCAGGTTCCCACCCTAGCCATGAATGTAGGAGCCCCGGGTGCGATGGTCATTAGCCCCCCTAAACCAAGCCTTCTATTTGAGCTCCTGGGTATTCGTAGCCTTCGAGAGCAAGTTGAAATTGTTAGCTCACTTGCTATTCCTCCGGATATCACATTTGTATGGATTGGGCATAACGATGTAAATCTGTACACAAAAGGATATACAGAAAACCAGCTTCTTAGAGAATTTGAAAATGAATTTAAAAAACAAATTCAAAAATTAACCTTTGCCTTATCTTTTCTAGATCCTAAGAAACATAAAACTATTCTCGTTTTTTCTCTTGGATCATTTGAAAGTGCGTTTAAAGCTCGCGACGAATGCGAGGCTCGAAAAAAAATAGACCCATCACTTTTTGATTCATTTGAGAACGTTTCCAGTGACTTTAAGCTTGTCTTAAAAGAAAATAGAAAAGCTGCTTACCGTCTTAACCAAAAAACAAACGAAATCATGCACAATGTGGTTAAAGAATTAAATAATTACAGAGAAAACATTTCTAATGTAGAAATTCGTTTTTCCTACAAACCCCAAGAAATTCACAGCCTATCTTGTGACGATCTAAGCCCACACGATGCTTTTCATCCTGGAAGGGGCGAGGCTCAACTTATTTCAAATGTGTTCTATGAGGAAGCCCTGAATTCGCTGGACTTTCTCTTTCAAAAGCCCTGAAATGGCGCATCCAGCTGGGATCGAACCAACAACCTTCAGATTCGTAGTCTGATGCTCTATCCAATTGAGCTATGGATGCGTAAACTAAAAAAGAGCCGTTAGGGCCGCTTTTTTTGGTCGAAACAAATATATAGACGAAAAACTGCAACCCTGCAGCAAAAATATCAAGTGTATGAGAGGAGAGCGACATGTCGAACATCTTAGAAAGCCTCTACGATAAAATAGCCCCCATTTATAATTGGACTATAGGCCCCTCTCTTGAAGGTGCCCGCAAAAAAGCCATTGAATTTGCTCAAATTCAAAAAGGAGAAAGGGTCCTTGAAGTTGGGGTAGGGACGGGGCTGACTTTTCGACATCTCCCCACAGGTATTGAATTTGTAGGGGTTGATCTTTCGCAAAAAATGCTCGCCAAGGCTCTCAAAAAAGAAAGAAAGCTTGGACTTAACTATGAGCTTCTTAAAATGGATGCTTCAAAACTTACATTTCCAGATGAAAGCTTTGACCTTGTAATAAGCGCACACTTTCTGAGCGCTACATCAAACCCTATACCTGCCCTTCTAGAGATGAAACGGGTCCTTAAAAAAAATGGGCGCATTCTTCTTGTTAATAATTTTCAAAAAGCAGAGTTTTTTGCTCATCTTATGGAGCCCCTTGCTCATAAATTTGGATTTAGCATGAAACTCAACCTTGAAGAGCTTTGCATAAAAAGCGGATTAACTGTTCAACGACGAATACGGGCAAGCAGAGTTATGCCTATCGACGCTGTTCTATTAACCCCTTAAAATTTTATTCAAGTTCAAAGCTTTGAAGACTCTGAGGAATTTGTTTTTGGGAGCGCACGCCAAAGTCTTTTAGGCGTTCAGACTGACGCAATAAATTACCTTTGCCATCACGAAGTTTTTTCATGGCCTCTTCGTACGAACTTTGAGCCCCTTGAAGAGATTTTCCAACGGCTATTAAATCTTCACAAAACAAAACAAACTTGTCATAAAGCAAGCCTCCACTTCGGGCAATCTCAAGAGCGTTTTGATTTTGTTTTTCATTCTTCCAAATTGATTCAACTGTTTTTAATGTTGGCAATAAGGTAGAAGGGCCTACCAACACAACCTTGCGATTCCATGCTTGTTGAAAAAGGTTAGGATCATTTTCATAAAGAGCTATAAGCGCTGTTTCAATCGGAAAGAAAAGAAAAACAAAATCTGGAGAGCGAAGATTTTTTAAATTTTGATAGTGTTTTTCACTCAGTCCTTGGACATGTAATCGAACAGCAGACGCAAAACTTTTTAAAGCCACAGCTTTTTCATTCTCGTTTTCTGTATTTACCCATTTTTCAAAAGCTGAAAGGCTTACCTTACTGTCAATAATTAAATGTCTATCTTCGGGTAGGTGGATAATCACATCGGGCTTAAAGCGAGCCCCTTCTTCATTCTTTAACTGAAGATCTCTTCCTTGCGTTGTATATTCAAATCCCTCACGAAGTCCGGAGGCTTCAAGAACTTTTTCAAGTATAATCTCTCCCCATATTCCTTGGGTTTTAAAATCACCTCGTAGAGCTTTTCCTAAATTTTCACTTGTGTAAGCCATTCGCTCGATTTCTTTTTTTAAATTAAAGCGTTCGCGAGCTTCCGCTTGATAAACACTTTCGACTTTTTTTTCAAAATCTTTTATTTTTTCACTTAAGGGCTTCAAAATATTTTCAAAGCTTTTAGAAGAAGATGATTCTAAATTTTGCTGACTTTTTTTCATCAGATCTTGAGCAAAAACTTCAAATTTTTCTTGTAGAATTTTTTCTTTTAAAAGAGCTTCATTTTTTAAAGAATCAGCTTGAGCATGTAGAAGAGCTTTTTCCTTTTCACTTTCCAGCACATATTTTGCATGTTTTTGACTCAAAAAATAATAGGCAAAAAGGGAGCCAAAAATAAAACTTCCTAAAACCAAAAATAAACTTGTAAGCATTGCTCATATCTAAGCGCTCTTTTAAGAAATTAACAATTATTAACTTTGCGTTAAGGTCTTAAATGATTTTTTCATCTTTAAAGAAAGCTCTTATCAACCGAAAGAGATTATTATGGCTACCTATTCTGAACAAAGTCCTTGGAGGTCTTTCCTTCAAAGAGATGATCGCGCTTTGTTAAAAGACCTTTCAAGCCATCAATGGTCCCCCCAATACGTCATTGAAAAAATTCCGGGGATTGTGTTTTCAGCTTTAAGATCTCTTCATTTTTCTCGTTCTCACAGATGGGGCGTCGCAGTTTCAACTGAAAAGATGCGTCCTATAGCTCTTCAGTTTTTAGAATGGATGAAAACTCATGGCGAATGGGAAAAATGTGAAAATTTATGGTCTAAAAGGGGGAAGGGACCATGGTCCTTACCCTTTCAAGTTTTTAGATCCTACTATCGCTTTAGACGCTCAGAGTATCCCAAAGGAGTGAAAGGTGAAGTCAGTTACTCAGGTCAAAGAAGCCTTCTTGATATTGAAGGGGCTTCCTTAGAAAATGCTTTAACCGGTCCTTTTTTAGAAGCTTTTTCATTTATAACATTTTCACTTCCAGAACCACTTCAACTTCCCTACCAACTTCATCTGGAAGGTCTTTTACCAAACGAAATTTCAAAAATTTTAGGTATTCAAAGTAAAAAAATCGATGAAGCCATTCATGCTGCAAAAGAAATATTGAGCGCAGGCTACAGCAAAGCCAAGGAGTCTGCATGAAAGCACTTAAACAAATAAATTTCGACTTTGAATCTCACGATATGGATTCTGTTTTAACTCGATGGCTCTTAGAGGGAGTTAAAAAAGAAGAAAAACAAAACTTCGAAAAAGCTTTACTTTTTGATAGGCGCTTTCGCGAACATTTCTGTGAATGGGTAAAAGCTATTCGAGAACCCGCGTGGGCCCTGAATGCCTCTCAAAAGGATGAAAAATGAACAATTCAAAACGCGAACTTCTTTTAGATTGCCTTAACCAGCTTTGGTCTCTCTCACGAAAAGCTGAAGATTACTGGAAACAAGTCGCAAGCCTTGAATGGGAAGAAGGCCATTCTTTTTTTAGTTCTCTCCTTAATCATCCCCAACATGTTGAAAATTATTTTGGAAGAATTTCTGAAGAAGAAAATAAAATGA
>JBILWH010000120.1:0-5064 GCA_044370015.1 Bdellovibrionota bacterium
GGACCACAGAGCCTAAATATTTTTGAATCAACTCAGGATACTTACGAATCGCTTCACTTATAGAGCAAAAAATAACTCCCGCTTTTGTCAGAGTTTCTTTTTGAGTTGTGATCACAGAAACGCTGTCAAAAACAGCATCAACCGCAACCCCCGCTAAACGCATTTGCTCCTCAATAGGAACGCCAAGTTTTTTGTAAGTTTCTAAAAGTTTAGGATCTACTTCATCTAAGCTTTTAGGTTTATTACCCAATCCCTTAGGAGCAGAAAAATAACTGATAGCCTGATAATTTACTTTTTCAAAATTCAAATGCGCCCATTCAGGCTCTTGCATCTTGAGCCATTTTTCATAGGCCTTCAATCGCCAATCCGTCATCCATTCAGGCTCTTCTTTTTTGGCAGAAAGCTTACGAATGACACCTTCATTTAAACCTACATCGAAACGCTCTTCTTCGATGTCAGTGATAAATCCAAACTGAGAGTAATCGCGGCTATAATTGTTCACTTGATCTTCAGACATCATTGTCTCCTCACCAAATCCCTAAGACTTCTTTGGCTTCTTCACTGGCCATTTCTTTAGGGTCCCACTTAGGCTCCCAAATCAAATTTACTTTTACTTCGCGAACTCCAGGAAAAGCTCGCACTCTATCTTCGACGTTTTTCATAATTGTTGGACCCACGGGGCACGCAGGAGACGTTAAAGTCATCTGTACATTCACAAAGTTTTCTGAGTTCACGTCGATTTTATAAATCAATCCAAGATCCACAAGACCCACTTTGAGTTCGGGATCTTGCAAAGGCTTCAACCATTCTCGTAAATCTTCGCTTTTAACTTCCGTTTTTTTACGAAGTCCTTTTTTTTCAAAAAATTGAATCGCTTCATTCAACGCATCGAAAAACTTTTTGAGTTCCGCTTCTGTATTATAAAACGCCAGAGAAATTCTCATGGATGATTCTACACCCATCTTGCGATGAAAAGGCTGCGTACAATGATGTCCCAAGCGTGCGCAAAGTCCTATATTTTGTAAATATCCCATCAAATCCTGTGAGTGGATTCCTTCAACGGTGAAGCTAAACACAGGCGCTCGATCTGCAGCTTCGCGAGGACCAAACAACCTCAATCCCGAGATTTTTTTAAATTCCTCACAAGCCAAAAGGTTTAATGACATTTCATGTGAACGAAGATCTGAAAAATCAAAATTCTCTATGTATTCTAAAGCTGCGCCCAATCCCACAACATCCGCAAAATTGGGAGTGCCGGCTTCAAACTTCCAAGGAAGTTCATTCCAAGAAGAATCTTCATCACGAACTTCTTGAATCATATCTCCCCCAAATAAAAAGGGATCCATATCTTCAAGTAGATCTTTTCTACCCCACAGAATTCCAGTGCCCGTAGGACCTAGCATTTTGTGTCCAGAAAAAGCTAAGAAGTCAAAATGCTCTGAATTTAACTTCACATGCAAAGGAGCTTGAGCGGCATCCACAAACACAACAGCCCCTGCTTTTTTGGCCATCACCGCAAGATCTTTGGCAGGAAGAACCCGCCCCGTTACATTGCTAATCCAAGGAAAAGCAAAAAGCTTAGGCTTTTCTTTGAGCCATGTGAAAAAAGACTCGTAATTTAAAGAACCATCGACATTCACTTCAACAATTCCAAAGCGAGCTTTTGTTTTTTTAGCGAGCTGCTGCCAGGGAACCCAATTTGAATGGTGATCCATGCGAGTCACCAAAATCAAATCGCCTTCCTTAATGTTTTTTAAACCCCAAGACTGAGCCACAAGATTCACAGACTCAGTGGTTCCGCGAGTAAAAATCACTTCGCATGGATCTTTGGCATTTAAAAATCGACAGAACTTTCTACGAACGTCCTCAAAAGCTTCCGTTGCTTCTTGAGCAAGCGGATAAACTCCCCTGTGAACGTTTGCATTTTTAGATTCATAAAACTTTTGAATCGTCTCTAACACGACACGCGGCTTTTGCGTGGTGGCCGCATTATCAAGATACAAAAGATTTTTTGTTTCATTTGAACTAAAAAAAGGAAAATCCGCGCGGATTTTTTCAACATCAAAAGACATGTGATTCTCCTTTCAGTCCTAAAGAAGCCTGCTCATGCTCACTCAATAAACACTTTGGAACATGCTGTAAAACGGGCATCGTAAATGCTTCTACCAACATGTCTTGTGCAGATTCTCGAGAAATTCCACGACTTCTCAAATAAAACAACTGATCGGGATCAAGCGTAGAAACGCTGGCACCATGAGAACACTTCACATCATCCGTTGAAATTTCAAGCTTAGGAATTGTAGACACACGAGCTTTTTCCGAGAGAAGAAGCGTCTTATTTGATTGATAAGCTTTTGTTTGCGGACAGTTTTTTAGAATTCGAATCATCCCATTAAAAACAGCTGATGCTTGGTCCAACAACACGTTCCATACAGTTGTCTGACTCAGCGAAGTTGCCCCTTCGTGCTGCATCTCTGCCCATACATCAATATGCTGAGAAGCTTCCAAGTGAGTCGCTCCCTCTAAGAGAAATTCTGCATCTTTAGCAATGCGAGCAGCGACTCGATGCTGTCCTCTTTGCGAGCCCTTATGAAAGAAGCGCATATTTGCTTTTGCAGAAGGCGCCAAATCAACAAAGTGCCTCAAAACAAATTCATGATTGAGTGCTTGGTTTTGAAAAACAAAATACTCAAGCTCCGCACCCTCTTCGACTCGAATCGATCGCATCAAAAGACTGCTTTCTGTATCCGACTCTAAAAACTCAAAAACCTTGTACTTTTTTCCTTTAGGCACAACAAATTCAAATGCGCCACGATATTTATTTGAGGAAGTTTTTAGCTCAGAAGACTCTGACCTTAAAAAGATCCATTCATTATTTTTTTGAGATTCACGAGTAGGTATTATTTTTTGTACCTCAACACCTTTCAGTGCTGGAATATAAAAATCACTTGTCCAAGTATGAAAACTTTCTTTTGTGGCTTCACTATGTGCTAATTTCTCAGGAAGCCACCCTTCTGATGAAAGTGGAATCTGAGTATAGCGATAATTCTCGTCCTTACGAGAAGGAATCAAATCACTCACGCCTTTGCTCCTTCGTTTTTCACAGGAGCCATTCCCTCGTAACCTTCAGACTCAAGAATAAGAGCCAACTCAGGCCCACCTGACTTCACAATTTTTCCATTGATCATCACGTGGACATAGTCGGGCTTCACATAATTTAAAATGCGCTGATAGTGAGTGATAATCAAAAACCCACGCTCGGGAGAACGCAAAGAATGAATTTTTTCGGCAACACTTTTAAGAGCGTCGATATCAAGACCGGAATCCGTTTCATCCATAATAGCAAACTTAGGTGCAAGCAAAGAGAGCTGAAGAGTTTCGAGCTTTTTCTTTTCTCCCCCACTAAAACCATCATTTAAAGAGCGTGACAGAAACTCTGCAGGAATCTTCATTTTTTGGGCTTCATCTTTAATGCGTTTACGAATTTCAGTGACAGGAACCTTATCGCCCCAAACGTTTTTCAAAGCTGTTCTCAAAAAATTACCTACGCTCACCCCTGGAATCGCAACAGGATGCTGCATTCCAAGAAACAAACCCTTACGAGCTTTTTCTTCTGTATCCAAATCTGTGATGTCTTCACCTGATAAGAAGACTTGTCCACTTGTGACATCGTAAGCAGGATGCCCCATGAGCGACATCGAAAGAGTTGTTTTACCCGAGCCGTTCTTACCCATGATTGCGTGTACTTCACCCGCTTTAATGCTCAAAGAGAAATCCTTGATAATTTCTTTGCCTTCAACGTTTACAGAAAAATTTTTTATTTCAAAGATATTCATTTTAATTTTTTTCCTCTTTAAATGATGGAGCTAAATTTACAGATCTTATTTTTTCAGAAATAACAGCAGAACCTTCCAAAAGGTTTTCAAGAGTAATCGAACATAAGACCCGATCAAAGACTTCAAAGATGTGAACCCATACGGGGCGAATCGTACACTGGGATTTATGAACACACTCGCCACGAACGCCCGAATGATTTGTACAAAAACTTTGAAGATCATCCGTCGTTTTTTGAGTCACGATAAAAACATCTAGAATTTCTTTTACCGAAAATTCATGGGGCATTTTGCTAAGTGAGAATCCCCCTTGAATACCTCGGGTCGACTCCACAACACCTGCTTTTTTAAAAAGATGCATGATTTTAGAGACGTACTCGACAGACAAGCCTTCCAAATCCGCTATTTGAGAAGCCGAAACAAGCCCCGACTTCTTCTTGGATTTTGCAAGCTGAAGAGCACACCTTAAACCGTACTCTTCCAGTGACGTGATTCTCATACCTTTATTTTGTAGCACTGAGCCAAACCCAATCAATACAAATTCGTGATGTTTAGAAAGTCTTCACATTTTCGAGGGTAAATGAGCTTATTTTAACCAAACCTTAACAGGTTCTCTTATAAGATCCAAAGAACCCTCTTTTTTGAAAAGATACTCCGCAGGCAAAGCCCTCATATTGTAGCTACTCGACATCGCATAACCATAAGCTCCTGCGCAGGTTACCCATAACAGATCACCCTTTTGAAGCACGGGCAACTCAACGTTTTGCCCAAGAAAATCACCTGATTCACACACAGGCCCCACCACATCATAGCGCTCCATTTTTAGATTTAAATGAGATTGATTGGCCTGCACGGTCGAAGACTGAAAACTTAACTTCTCGATCACATGAAAAGCATTATAGAGAGCGGGTCGAATCAACTCCGTCATACTCGCATCGACAATTGCAAAATTCTTTTTTGGATTGCGCTTAACTCGAATAACTTTTGTCATCAAAAAACCAGCTTGGGAAACAAGGGCACGACCACACTCCGAAAAAACTTTACACTTCAACTGAGGGTTAAACTTCTTCCATTCAGCTAGAGCTTTTTTCAAAAACTTTCCGTAACTCGCAAAGTCTGGTTTTTCAAAAGGCCTTTCATAATTCACTCCCAAGCCCCCACCCACATCTAAAATTGGAAATCGCAACGAAAAGCGATCCGCAATCACACGTGCCAAACGAAGGACTTCCTC
>JBILWH010000167.1:0-4143 GCA_044370015.1 Bdellovibrionota bacterium
TTTAATTTTTGGTAGAGCAAGTTCGTACATTCTTAAACTAGCAACTAATAAATTCTGAGGACATTTTTTAGAGCTTATTAATATTGGAAGCCAGCTCATGATTTCGTCAAAAGAATATTTTCTAAGCGCATCCAATATCTCACCGGGTCTTGCTTTTTGTGCTTGTTCGAACGTTTTAGGATTTATAATGTCAGGCACGCTGGTGTAATTTGTTGGGGTTTCTTTTTTTACAAATTTTTCAGTCCTCTCATCTTTTAATTCAAGGATTTTAATTAATTCACAGAGACTTTTTTTTGAGTGCTGGTTGTTTTTGCAGTTTTTAGAAAGATTTTTTTCACTATTAGAGGATTGATTCAAATATTGTGCAAGTTCTTTTGTTTGTTTTTCGTGTTCATTTTTTGTGAGCCAAAGACCTTTGGCGATTTCTTCTTCGGTTACAACAATTGATTGGGCAAGAATTCCTTCAGTCCTTAAAAATAGAAAGAACAATACTAAAATCCTTTTCATAGCCGAATCTATTTCGGATGAAATGAAAGGGCGCTTGAGAGGGCTAAGTACAAAATTTTGTTGGCTTTTTTGTTTTTATTTTTCAACTAAATCTTCGTAACGAGCGGTCTTTACGGTTTTTTGTTTTAGACCACTTAGAAGCCAAGCTGGAACAGCCTCTGTCAAAACTCGCGCGGGGTTGTCTGCGTACTCAAGCATATAAAGCATGGGCTTTAAGTTGCTGTTAAAAACACTTTCTATTTTGTTAGGGCTTAAGTAGAAGCCCCCTCCAAACATACTGTTGGGACTAAGTTCGAAGGTAAAGCTTGTCATTCCTAACTCACCGTAAAAGTAATCAAGGCTTACTCCTGAGGCTATATACAAATCTGATGATTGCTCTGGTTTATAATTGTTCCAAGTTGCCATTTGTTTGGCCATTTTTGTATGTATTTGAATATCTTGTGGATTTGAAATGTCATCGTACTGATAGCCCCAAGGATAGAGAATCAATTCAGAAAAGCTATGAAAATCTAAAACAGAATTCATTCTGTGGCGTTTAGCTTTTACAAAATCTCGAATGTTTTGAATTTCAATTTCAGAAAATGGAGAAGGGCCTCGGTAAGTGTCATTGTTTGGATCTTCAGATGCGCCACCTCCGCCCCAACCAAAGCCGTAATTTCGGTTGAGATCTACTCCGTAGCTCCCACCTGAATTAGGGTGACGGTTTTTTCTCCAGTTTTTTCCTGAAATTCCATTTGTGTAGTCATAGAAAAATCCATCAGGATTAATAACAGGCGCAATGAAAATTTCGCGGGTGTCGAGTAATCTTTTGACGTTTTCGTTTGTCGCGTAATTATTCACAAGGTATTCGGCGAATCTTAGCGGAACTTCTACGGATAAATGTTCACGAGCGTGGTGGCAGCCCTGATAAAGAATTGCAGGAACTTTTGCGCTTTCTGCTTGGCCGGGACTTATGCTTGAAATTCGAAGCATGGGTTGGTCTCGGCCCTCAAATGATTTTCCAAGGACCATGTAGCTTGCAATTTCAGGGTGGTTACTTGCAAGATTTTGTAAAGTTGCCACTGTGCTGTTGTAGGAGCGGTAAGTGCCTGCTTTGGTATCTGCTTTTTCCCAGCGCTCTTGGTATTTTTTTTCCGTAAATTTGATTCCTGATCGCTTAAGGAGATCGCGATCGTAGGCTGTTCCTGTTATGAAAACTCTATCACTTTGAATTTCATCCAGAGCAAAACCAAAATTGGCAATAAAGCTTCGTTCTTCTCGACTTGTAGCGGGGACTTCAAAAATATATCGAGTATTATTGATAGCTGAATTTTTTTGAATCTTTGCAAAGCTAAGACAACCTACAAATATAAAAGTGAGTGTAAAAAATTTTTTCATGAGTCCCCCCGTTTAGGTATTGCTTCATCTCTAATTTAATGAAGAAATGTCGAAATAATGGCAGAGGGTCAAAGTCTTGGCATAAAAAGTAAGAAAATACTGCTCTGTGTAAGAGGGCCGGACACAAAACGCTTTCTCAATGGCATGCTAACGGCTGATCTAGGACGAGCACTCGATCACCCGCCTTCCTGTGGAAGAAGTTTTTTACTTACTTCAAAAGGCAAAGTTCTTTGTGAGCTTCTTTTTTATTGCCCAACTTCATCAGAGGCTTGGTTGATTGTTCGTCCTGAAGATGAAGCGATTCTTGCTTCGACTTTGCAAAAATATCTCATCGCAGATCAGGTAGAGATTTTGCCCTCAAAAGAAATTGAAGTTTTAAGTCTTTTTCAATCAAACTTTTATGAAATTCAAAAAATTCAAAATAGGCATGCTTTAGGGCAAGAGAAAAGTTTCAAAGCTTTTTATCAGGGTAAAAACATTATTTTGCCTTTGTGTTTATTGAGTCCAACTCATGTTGAGATTATTTCCGAAGTTGATTTTTCCTTAGAGAAAATAGACTTTCAAAAAATAAATGAAGATCAATTGTGGGATTTTTACTTCAAAGCGGGGCAGCCTTTGTGGGGAAGGGATTTATTGGCAGAAGATTTGATTTTGGAGTTTCCTCTTTCTGATGCCGTTTCTTTTGATAAGGGTTGTTATGTGGGGCAAGAAACTGTTGCTAGAGGAACTTTTAGAGGTAAAGTGAACAAAGTTTTTGCTCGTTTTGAAAAAGAATTTCCCCTAGGCGAGCTTTTAAGCGATCAGGGCGAGATAATTGCCACCGTTAGATCCGCTCATAAAGGCCAGTCACTGGGGCTTGTAAAAATTTCTGCTCTAGAGGGGAGCTATTCTTTTAAACTTGAAGTCCTTGTCAACGAAAAGACCTATCGAGGGAATCGATAAGTACTCTAAAATAAGAGAGTGCAAAATCTTTTAGAAAGTTTTCTAGATTATTTGGCTCATGAGCAGAGAGTGTCGCCTCTTACGATTGAAGCGTATAAGAACGATCTTTTGTTTTGGCAGAAAACACTTTCTTCATTAACGGTAGAAAACCCTACTCCCCAAACATCGAGTGACTTCTTACAAGCTTTAGAAAATTTAAAAAATCAAAAATACAAGGAAAGCACTCAACATCGAAAAAGAGCTGTTCTCAGAAGTTTTTTACGCTTTCGATCTTATCAGCATGATTCATGGTCGAGCTATGTGAATCTGATTCCTCTTTCAAATCATGAGGAGCTTTTGCCTAAAGCTTTATCCGTTAAAGAAGTTTCCATTCTTTTAGAAACTATTGAAAATTCAAATGATCCTAGATCTGAAAGAGACGCCGCGTTTGTAAATCTTTTGTATTCATCGGGGCTTCGTGTGTCTGAGGCGCTTTCTCTGGAATGGTCTCACTTGGATGAGCAAAGACAGGTTCTGAGGGTGCTGGGAAAGGGCGGAAAAGAACGATTGGTGCCTTATTCTGAAAGAAGTGCAAGAGCCCTTGAGAAATATAAAAAAAATTCGTGGCAAAAATGGAGCTGTGGAAAACTCAAGGAAAAATCAAAAACACGAGCGATTTTTATTTCAGCTCGCTCAAAGAATCTAACTCGAATGGGAGCCTGGAAGACTCTTTCTTTTTGGAGTCATATGGCAGGACTGGAGCATATTCATCCACATGTTTTGCGGCATTCCTTTGCGACTCATTTGCTGGGTGGCGGAGCGGATGTTCGTGTTGTTCAGTGTTTGTTGGGGCATTCATCGATTAATACGACGGAACGGTATTTAAAGATTGAAGATGAGGATGTTCGGCGCTTATTCAGGGACTACCATCCCTTGGGGAAATAGGCTTTTTTCGAGTTTTTTAGTTGAAAACGTCCATATAAATTTTGATCTATTTGAGAGGGAGTTCTAGGATGCAAGGCTATGTCCAAGCCTGTTAAGGGATCTGAAATTAGAGAAGCTTTTTTATCTTATTTTGAGAAGCAAGGTCATGCTCGTGTTCCAAGCTCAAAATTGGTTCCAGAAAATGATCCAACTTTGCTTTTTACAAATGCAGGAATGGTCCAATTTAAGGATGTCTTTTTAGGAATTGAAAAGCGTCCTTACACGCGGGCGACAACTTGCCAGAAAAGTGTTCGAGCAGGCGGAAAGCATAACGACCTTGAAAATGTGGGTTTTACTGAAAGGCACCATACTTTTTTTGAAATGCTTGGGAATTTTAGTTTTGGTGATTATTTC
>JBILWH010000122.1:0-4998 GCA_044370015.1 Bdellovibrionota bacterium
TGGCCGTAGGGGACGCCTGTGTAGTGTGAATCGCGCAAAAGATAATCCATGCGATCTGCGTCGAGCTCTCCAGAGACGAGTTCTTTGAGTGCATCATGCAATCGCCATTTTCCAGAGGGACCAACTTTGTCGACATCTTCATATTCGGGGCTTGGTTTCACCCAATCCACAATCAAAGAAGCAATGTCTTGCGCGAGTAATCCCCCGATGCGTCCCTCTTCTTCAGCAGCCATGAGAGAAAGAATTGCCACAGAAAAATCCTCGTGAGCTGTGGGATGATTCATCCATTTCTCTGATTTTAGAAAACGATCTTGCACCCAATCTTCTGAAATAATTCCCTCACGAAAAAGAAGTTTTCGTACGGGGTGCAACGGACGACCTAGGTTTGTGACTCCCTCTAGACTGTGCGAAAAGGGACCATGTCCTATGTCGTGAAGAAGGGCAGCCATTCTTACAAGTCTTCTAAAGTAATCTTGCTGAGGAGGTTGAAGAGAGCGAGGGCCAAAGGTGCTTATAAATTCTTGTGAAACCGAATCAAAGATTAATCCCGCCAGGTGCATGGCTCCTACGCAATGGCTAAAGCGATCATGAGTGGAGCCTGGAAAAACAAGATTTAAAAAAGCAGTTTGCTTAATGCGGCGGAGGCGTTGAAAATACGGATGGTCGATCAGATTCTTTTCGGTTCGCGAAATAGGGACCGTATGGTGAACAGGGTCACGCAATAAGTGCTGCATAGTCTGATCACGAAAACTTAACCTGACAGAGGGGGGTCTGTCTGCTAGAATTAAAATATGAATTTCGAAGTCACCGAAAAAGCTGCAAAGCAGCTCATTTCCGTTCAAGCGCGCGAAGGAAAGCAGCATTTCTTTTTGCGGGTGAGCGTCGTGGGTGGCGGTTGCTCTGGTTTTTCTTACAAGATGTCATTTGAGGACAAGCAAAATGAGGGCGATAAAGTTTTTGAACACTTTGGAGTTAAAGTTTTAATTGATCCCAAAAGCTTGCTTTTCTTGGATAAGACTCAGCTTGATTTTTCGGATGGTCTTAATGGTCAGGGCTTTACCTTTCAAAATCCAAACGCCAAGACGACATGTGGCTGTGGGTCGAGTTTTTCCGCTTAATTTCTAAATTATTTTCAATCGAGAAAGCTCTGGCGACTTTCTCGAAGCCTTGCTAAAGCTAAAGATGAGCTATGAACATGAATTTTTTACGAAAAGCTGCTAATTCTGCTCCCTCTCCTACAGGGGGCGATAACGTCTTTTTGTCTCGTATCGATGAAGTCGTCAATTGGGGTCGAAAAAATAGTCTTTGGCCTATGACTTTCGGTTTGGCTTGTTGTGCTATTGAGATGATGGCAACGGGAGCTTCAAGTTATGATCTTGAGCGTTTTGGCTGCGGAGTATTTCGTGCCACGCCTCGTCAGTCGGATTTTATGATTGTTGCGGGAACGGTCACATTAAAAATGGCCACTCGCGTAAAGCGTCTTTATGATCAAATGCCTGATCCTCGCTGGGTTATCTCTATGGGATCTTGCGCTACTAAGGGTGGTCCATATTGGAAAGATGGGTATCACGTTTTGAAAGGTGTGGATCGCGTAGTCCCTGTTGACGTTTATGTACCAGGTTGTCCTCCTCGACCAGAGGCTTTGATTGATGGATTGATTAAGCTCCAGAACAAGGTTGCGATTGCTCGCCCGACTGCTGGTGATCATCAGGGTGGAAGTGGAAAGCGCGGCCGCCAGGTAGGTGAACCTAACGAAAAACTGGGCGTCGATGAAGCTTTTCCGGAAAAAAATAAAGCCACCTAGGTTTTTGGATGCCTATTTTAAAAACAGATCTATGGTTACCTGCTTCTCTTGAAGACATTTGGGATTTTCATAAAGACCCTCGAAATTTGCTGAAAATTACTCCGGCAATGTTGAAGGTAAAAATCGATCTCTTGCCCGAGCAAATCGTAAAAGGTTCTGAACTTTTAATTCACTCGGAGAGTAAAATTTTAAAACCCTTTCTTAAGTGGACTGTTTTGTATGAAGATTGGAAAGAAGACGAAGACTACAAAATGTTTAAGGATTCTCAGTCTCAGGGGCCTTTCAAAAGTTGGCACCACACGCATGAGTTTATTCGGGGAACTCGTGAACTTATTGTGGGGGAAAAGATCGTAAAGTCTAAGCTCCCTGGTACGTGGGTTAAGGATACTGTTGAGTATGAATTAAAAAAACAGTTCAAGCCTTTTTCTTTTGTAGCTGAAAAACTTTTAACAAAACTATTTGTCTTTCGAAAAAGAACTCTTTTAAAGCTTTTCAACACGAAAGAAGAGCTAGAAGTCCCGTAGCAAAATCGCAGACACGTAGCCACTAGACACTGACAAAGAGCCTGTCTAATCTTGCTCTATGCTCTCAAAAAAATGTTTCAAAGAGTTCCAAAGTTCTTCTAAAAAATATTCCTATTATTCGCTACCTGAGTTAGCCAAGCTCACGCAGGCTCCTGTGTCACGCCTTCCTGTAAGTATTCGAATCGTTCTCGAAAGCGTTTTGCGAAATTGTGACAATCTTAAAGTTCACGAAAAAGATGTTTTGGCTCTTTGCAAATACAATGCAAAAAATCCTGCCGCTGAAGAAATTCCTTTCATTGTTTCAAGAATTGTTTTGCAAGACTTCACAGGCGTCCCTCTCTTGGTAGATTTAGCAGCGATGCGAGATGCGATGAGCGCTCAAGGGAAAGACCCCAAAAAGCTTGAGCCTCTTGTGCCCGTTGATCTTGTGGTCGATCATTCTGTGCAGGTAGATTATGCGGGTTCCCCTGATTCTTACAAAATGAATTTAAAAAAAGAATTTGAGCGCAACCGCGAGCGTTATGAATTTTTGAAATGGGGGCAAAGCGCTTTTGATACGTTTAAGGTTGTTCCTCCAGGAATCGGAATTGTTCATCAAGTAAACTTGGAGTATCTCGCGCGCGGAATTTTTGAACAAAAACAAGTTCTCTATCCAGACTCTCTTGTGGGAACAGACTCACATACAACTATGATTAACGGTCTTGGAATTGTAGGTTGGGGCGTGGGGGGTATTGAAGCCGAAGCCGGAATGTTGGGTCAGCCTCTTTACTTCTTAACTCCAGAAGTTGTGGGTGTGTATCTCACAGGTAAATTGCGTGAAGGAGTGACGGCGACTGATCTCACTCTCACACTCACAGAGCTTTTGCGTAAGACAAAAGTTGTTGGAAAGTTTGTTGAGTACTTTGGTCCTGGAGCAGCTGCGCTTTCTCTTCCAGATCGTGCAACAGTTGCGAATATGGCTCCTGAATATGGCGCAACGATGGGTTTCTTCCCTACAGATGAAGAAACTTTGAATTATTTTAATCTCACTGGACGTGATCCTGAAAAAGTAAAACTCATTGGCGACTATTACAAACAGCAAGAGCTTTTTGGAATTCCTCTTAACAAAGAAGATATCGATTACACGCAGGTGATAGAGCTTGATTTGAGCACGATTGTTCCAAGTGTGGCGGGTCCAAAACGTCCACAAGATCGCATATCTTTACCAGAGATGGGCAATGATTTTCGAAAACTTTTTGCCCAAACAAAAAAAGACGGTGGCTTTGAAAAGAAAAGCGATGAATTGAAAAAAGAATTTACTCTTTCAAACGAAAAGAAGGGCCCGATTCACCACGGTGACGTTGTGATTGCTGCGATTACATCGTGTACGAATACGTCTAATCCAAGTGTGATGATTGCTGCTGGATTGCTTGCTCAAAAAGCGGTCGCCAAGGGATTGAAAGTTCATCCAAGAGTGAAAACTTCACTCGCTCCTGGCTCACGAGTGGTCACAGATTATCTTGAAAAATCAGGTCTTCAGACATCTTTAGATAAAATTGGATTTAACCTTGTGGGTTATGGTTGTACAACTTGCATCGGAAACTCTGGGCCTCTTGATGAAAGTATTGAGAAGGGAATTATGGAGAACGATCTTGTGGTGGCAAGTGTGCTTTCAGGAAATAGAAACTTTGAAGCTCGCGTTCATCCCGCTGTGAAAAGTAATTTCTTAATGTCACCTCCGCTTGTAGTGGCTTTTGCTTTGGCGGGTTCAGTTGAAAGAGACCTTACTAAGGAAGCTATTGGAAAAGACACTCAAGGTGCGGATGTTTACTTGAAAGATATTTGGCCTAAGTCTGATGAAATTCGTGACGTGATGGCAAAAACACTGAAGGCATCGGTCTTTAGAGAGTTGTACGCCGATTTTGTAAAAATGAATCCCGAGTGGAATGAAATTCCCTCTACAGTAGGAAATCTCTACAAGTGGAACGAGAAGAGTACCTATATTCAAAACCCTCCGTACTTCCATAACTTTAAAATGCAGCCCTCAGCACTTGAAAATATTTCTGGAGCTCGAGTACTGGGAATCTTTGGCGATTCTGTGACAACCGATCATATTTCCCCTGCGGGAAGTTTTAAGAAAGATTCTCCTGCAGGAAAATTTCTTTTGGATCACGGAGTGGATTCAAAAGACTTTAACTCCTACGGAAGTCGTCGCGGAAACGATAAGATTATGACTCGTGGAACATTTGCAAACGTTCGTATCAAGAATTTGATGCTGGGTGGAGTAGAAGGTGGCTTAACCAAAGACTTTTCACAAGATGGAAAAGTTGTTTCTATCTTTGAAGCTTCAGAAAATTACAAAGCTCAGAAGTGGCCCATGATTATTTTTGGTGGCAAAGAATATGGAACTGGAAGTTCTCGCGATTGGGCGGCAAAGGGGCCCATGCTTCTTGGCGTAAAGGTTGTGGTGGCTGAGAGCTTTGAGCGTATTCACCGAAGCAATCTTGTGGGTATGGGAATCTTGCCTTGTTGCTTTAAAGATGGAGCGAATGCTCAAAGCCTGGGACTCGATGGTTCTGAAGTTTTTAGTATCAATCTTAAAGGTGGAGATTTAAATCCTCGCCAAGACATTACTTTGGAATACATGAAAGAGGGCAAGCAGATGAGTCTTGTTGTTCAAACTCGCTTAGA
>JBILWH010000123.1:0-4904 GCA_044370015.1 Bdellovibrionota bacterium
CTTTATCTTGAAGCTGCAGGTGTTGAGGTAAGCCATCGTTTGGCGACAGCGCTTCACTATGGAATTAAATCGGATACTCTATTTTTTAATCGCGGAGTTTCAGAAAAAGATCTTGAGGCATTTGTCACTCTTTTTCCTAAGGTAAATGGCCCGCAGTTGCGAAAAATAGAGCGACCTGAATTGCCTGTTGGTTATATTGATTCTTTGAGGCGCTCTCTTAAAACTTTTAAAATACGGTCCTCTTTAGGTGTGATTGTTTTACCAGATATCGCCACTGAAGATTGGATTCCTCAGGCTGCAGATTTTGTATCGCAAATTCATGGTGTACGTTTAGCAGCGGCAGCTGGTGTTGTGGATGATATGGTTGTAATTTCTGGTCGCAACTGGGAAAACGATCTTCACTGCGGAGAAATTTTTAAAGAGAATTTCGATAAGCTAGGTTCAGCGGGTGGTCATAGAAGCATGGCGAAAGCTGTAATTCCTGTTTCTGCTTGGAAAAACCGCTTTGGTGACGGATCACTTGCTCAAAACAAAATCAAAAATATTACTCAAAGACTTTTGCTCAAGAGTATGTCTGAGTTTATTTAATTTTTACTCAAATTTTTTATCAAAATATTGGAGCAAGGTTTGTTCGGAAATTTTGCGTCCGATAATTTTTGCCATTGTTTGAGGTGAATCCTGATGTGCGGCTAAGGGGTACACGCGTTCAGCCATAAAGTTTCGGATAAATTCAAAGTGGCCCGATGAAACTTTCTCTGTCCAGTCGGAATGAGTTTTTTGAAAATCAACAAAAAGTTCAGCGGCAAACATATTTCCTAAACTATAAGAGGGAAAGTATCCGAAAGATCCTGAGTACCAGTGAGTATCCTGTAAACAACCAAGGGAATCTTTTGTTATTTTAAGTCCCGTAAGTTCTTCAAAGCGAGCATTCCATTTTTCAGGAAGGTCTTTGACCTCTAGTTTGCCTTCCATTAGGTCTCGCTCCATTTCAAAACGCAAAAGAATATGAAAGTTGTAAGTTACTTCATCCGAGTCAACGCGAATGTAGTCGAGCTTGATGGGGTTTAGTCGCGAATAAAGAGCGTAAGCATCGACATTTAACTTTTTACCAAGGTAATTGCTAAAGGCTTGAGAGCGTCCAATAAAGTTTTCAAGAAAGCGACTTTGTGATTCGTGAACACCCATGGAGCACGCTTTTCCAGCAGGCTCGTAAGCAGTTTTTTCGGGAAGACCTTGCTCGTAGAGTGCGTGTCCAAGTTCGTGCAAAGTACTGAATAAATCTTCTACGGCATCTGTTGGATTGAGTCTGGTTGTCAGGCGTACGTCCCCTGTGGTTCCACCACAAAAAGGGTGAGTACTTTCGTCAAGTCGGCCTTTGGTAAAATCAAAAGCAAATTTACTCATGAGATCTTTGCAGAATTCTTTATTGATAAGCTTGGTGTCTATTTGGATATCTTTTTTGGTTTTTTTCGCTTTTCCAAGAAATAGAGGAAGGCGATCTTTTGTTCCCCTGCAAAGAGAAGAGAGAAGTTTTTCCATTTCAGTAATTTCAAGTCCAGGTTCAAATTGATCAAAGGCCACTCCGTAGAGAGTTTTATTTGCGTAGCGTGATTTAAGATCGGGAAGATTTTTTATTTTGTATAGATTTTCACGACAAAGTAAAACTAATTCCTTAAATAGAGGCTCGATGCTTTTAAAGTTTGATTCTTTTTTCGCAGCCCTCCACTTTATATTGCACTCGGTAGAAATCTGCGAAAGTTTCGCGACGAATTTTTCGTCTACAGCAGAACTCACAAGAATACTTTTTGTCCAAAGTTCCAGGTTTCTTTTTTCTATTTCATTAGAAGCGGTTATTTTTTGAGAAAGAACAGCTTCTTTAAATTTTGGATCATTTGTCCATTGATGAATAAGTCCGCTGATAAGAGTAAGGTGAGCCTGGCGTGCAGGAGTAGATCCTTCAGGCATGTAAGTTTCCATGTCCCAGTATAAAATACTCTGAGCAGATCCTAAAGTTTCAATTTTTTTCCAATGCTCAAGAACTTCTGAGTAAGTTTGCATGCTAGGGATGTTAGTTTGAGATTGAGACACTGTCTAAATCTATACAGTTTTTTTATGTAAAATTAACATTAAAATTACGTCCCTTTATTGAAAGAATCCCGAACAGTTAGCATGCCTAAGCTTAATCATAAAAAAGTGACGGGACTTTCAGGAAATGAAATTTATTGCCTTAACAAACTTAACATGAGACCTGGGCAACTTTGTATTGGGAATAGTGTTGTTTCAATTGGGGTTGCTGGAGGAATAGGTGCTGGTCTTTCTACTTTAGGGGGTGGTGAGGTTGCAGAAATTACAAAGCTTGTTCATGACGGAAGACAAAACGCTTTTAATAGAATGTTAGAAGAGGCAAAAGTGTATGGAGGAGCAGGTATTACCGGAGTTTCCTTTGATCTTGTAAATCACGGAGGAAACTTGGAGTTTATCACTGTGGGTTCTACAGTCCACGTAAACAATTCTCATGAAAAAGTGAGGCAGTTTTCAACATCAGCCGATGCTCAAGAAATGTATTGCCAGATGGACTCAGGCTTTCGTCCGCTTCATTTTGTTTTTGGTAATGTTGCTTACTCTATAGGCCTAGGAGGAAGTATTGGTGGAGCTTTTAGGCAGTTATCTCGAGGCGAAGTTCCTCAATTTACAGAAATTTTTGATAAAACAAGACACTTAGCTCTTTCACGAATTGTGAATGAGGCTAAAAAATTTGGAGCAAATTCTGTTGTGGGAATTCAAACAACGATTTCCCCTTTGATGGGAGCTCAAGAAATGATGATGGTAGGAACGGCTTCTCATCATCCAGCATTAAATGAATTTTCTCAAAATCCTGTCACAAGCGATATGACTAACGAAGAAATGTGGAACATGGCTCATATGGGGTATATGCCTCTTCAGCTTGTTATGGGGGTTTCTGTTTATTCATTGGGCTTTACCGCTGGTATTGCTTCTTTCATACAAAGTTTAGGTGGTGGAGAAGTTTCTGGTTTGACGGAGTTACTTTATGAGGCTCGTGAAAAAGCTCTTGAAAGAATTGAGCGAGACGCAGAGCTGTGTGGTGCGGATGAAGTCGTGGGAGTAAAAACAAGAGTTTATGATTTAGGCAGCGGACTTGTTGAGTTTATGGCAATTGGAACGGCTGTGAAAAAAACAAGTGTTGCAAAAACATATTCTGAGCAGCTTCCTCCTCAAGCAATCATTCGTGATAAGGATACTTTTGTGGATAGCTCTCAAGGAGGCGGTGTAAGTTTGTCTGATAGGCGAGTAGATTCAGCTTCTAAGCTGCAAGGTGGTCCTTTCGGGATTGTGTTCGTCATTATTATTTTAGTGTTTTATGTATTAAGAGCTTTTTTTGAGCATAAGGATTAATGACACAAAAAATTAAAGGACTTATTTGGGTTTTTTTGGCTTTTCTTTTAGCAGCATTTTTTACATTTGGACTTGGTTATTTCGCAAGACTTTTACCTTGGTCAGTTGAACAAAAAATGGCTTTTGTTTTTGGTTCGTTTGAAAGTAAACGCTGCTCACAAAAAGCATCTCAATCATCTCGAGATGCATTGAGTAAAATTCTAAATCGACTATATCCTGTTTATTCTGAAGATAGGTTTTTTCCTTTTGATGTGAGTGTTATTTCAGGTGAAACGGTAAATGCTTTTGCTTATTTAGGAGGAAAGATCTTTATCTATGAAGGACTTCTCAAGAAAGTTCAAAGCCCCGAAGAACTGGCGGGTATTTTAGCTCATGAAATAGAGCACGTGAAACAAAGACATGTGATCCAAGGAGTCTTTGCAAGATTTATAACAAGTGAGATGCTCAAGTTTATTTTTTCTGGTGGACAAGTGAATCCGCAAAGTGCAGAAATTTTTTTTAATTTGAGATTTAGCGTTAAGCAAGAAGAAATGGCTGATCGTGGCGCTTTGAAAAGGCTGAAGGATTCAAGAATAGATATTTCTGGCTTTCAAGATTTTTTTAAGCGTGATCAAAATGAGTTTGGAGAATTTTTTTCTTTGCTTTCCGATCATCCGTCAAATAAAGATCGAGCGCAGCTTGCTGAAGAATTCAAGGGACATTCCATCCAAGAGCTTTTGACGCGACCAGAGTGGCTCGAACTAAAGAAAATATGCTCTGATAAAAATTAGAAAGATAGTTGAAAATTCGCAACGACCAGACTTCCCTTAGATGCGCTTAATGCTTTAGGTGAGCCTGCCTCTGTTGTAACGTTGTCTAAATAAGCGTAGGTTAGCTGAAGTTTTGCTTTGGATTCTAAAAGTTTGTAATTGAGTCCAGCATTATAAATTTTTGAAATAACATTATTTGCATCAAGGTATTCATATCTTAAAATAGGACAGATAGTTTTTGAGTTGTAAAATAAGTCTGTATAGTAACCTTTAAATGGAGCGTCGTTTTCTTTGCCAGTGGTCCCCTCCGCAGCGAGAGACCACGATTTCCAAGAAATCATAAAATTTACTCCATTTCGAAATCCTTTACTTTGTTTAGAATCTAAATATGTTGCAAATGAACCCATATTAAAGTTTGCCATTGGAATGTAATCAACTCTTGCATGAAAATCTTTGGCTGTATTTTCATCGATTGTATTTGTTTTTCCTCCATTTGAAAGCATGAGCTTTGCTTTGAGTGGTTCTTTTTCAAAGCTTAGCATCACACCTGTTTCTCGATTATCTCCATAATTTCTGCTTATGATAGACCGTTCAGCTAAAAGGAGTTCCCCAGATGAAGTAAAGCTTTCAATTGTATCAGGAGCTTTAAATTGTCCTACGGTGATTTTGAACTCGGGCATGAACGCATACTCTATTCCAAGATCTTGAAGAATTTTATTGTCGTTAGATCTACTCACGTTT
>JBILWH010000011.1:0-14144 GCA_044370015.1 Bdellovibrionota bacterium
TTAGAGAAAAATAAATGTCATAGTTAAGCTTTGAAGAGCGCACCAGGTTTTCAATAAAGTCCTGACTAAAGTTAAATCGATCTAACTCCAAAACTCGAGCTATCCGATTTGCAAAAGGTAAGATCTGAATATGAGTTCCCTCAAAACAATCTCCATTATTCAAGTGCATGTAAGCTTTTCTCAAATTTTTATTTTGGATTTCACGAGCGGCATCTTTTAAATTTAAAAAAACTTTTCCAGCAGCCATATTAGCAGAGCGCTGACTCACCGAAAGTCTGGCCTGTTGAACCATAAATTTCTCTTGCTCTTTAAAGGTTCGAGCTTCCCAAAACCTTGCCCCTTTGCGAATTTCGCCTAGTAACTCAAGACAAGATGGCTTTTTGTGAGAAATCTCAAGTAACTTAAATTCCCCAGCCCCCGAATTTAACGTTGCTAGAAAAGATAAAGGAAGGAGAAATCTTTTAAAAAATTTCATGAAATTAAAGCTGAATTGGTGCCCCGAGGGAGACTCGAACTCTCATGACCTAACGGTCGGTAGATTTTGAGTCTACTGCGTCTACCAATTCCGCCATCGGGGCACGCCGGACTATTGATAGCAAGAAAATGACAAGAGCACAAAAGCAGAATGCTCTCTTTTTTGCTAAACTTTGATCATGGCAACTCACGAAAAAAGCTTGGCGCGCCGCTTCAGGGCCTTTTTACGACGGCTTTTTTCTCGTCCTTTACGTGTTCTTGCCAGCACAGGGCAAGTCATCCAAATTCTTTACGATGTCGCCCAAGTTCAGCGCGAGCAACGCAAACACTACCGTCGTATAGGAGAAATTGCCTTCAAAATGGTCAAAGATGGAAGCCTCCACAACCTCTCCATTCAACGTCACGTAGCTAAGATCGATGAAAATGAACGCATCATCAAACGGCAAGAAAAACAAATCTCTCTTTACCAGCGCCGGGGAAGCTTGCGCGACGCTATGAAAGGCTTCGGAGAAGAATCCACTCCACCCCCTGCTCAGACCTGACTCTTCGCTGAATGTGTTGTACACATTTAGCATGGGCTTAGAAGAAAAATTAGGTGCGGATTCCATCATCACCACACGCTTAGACGAAGTCCTCGCTTGGGGACGCGCGAACAGCCTTTGGCCAATGCCAATGGGTATCAGCTGTTGCGCAATCGAGATGATGGCCGCTGTTGGACCAAAATACGACATGGCTCGCTTTGGAAGTGAAGTTTTACGCTTCTCTCCCAGGCAAGCAGACTTAATGATCGTTGCAGGAACTCTCACTTATAAAATGGCTCCCATCGTGCGCCGAATTTACGATCAAATGATGGAACCCAAGTGGGTGATCGCTATGGGAACTTGTCTCTGCACGGGCGGAATGTTCGATAGCTATCCCGTTGTGCAAGGTCTCGACAATATTATTCCTGTCGATGCTTACATTCCTAATTGCCCACCCCGCCCCGAGGCAGTGATTCAAGCGCTTCTCACCATTCAACGTAAAATCAAACGCTCGAGCAACGTGCACTATGCAACTCGCGCAGATGAACCTGTAAAACTTTCTCTTCCCGCAACAGACACTCCCATCAAAGCAAAGCGTAATGATTCTGTGATTTTGAACATGGGCCCCCAACACCCTTCAACTCACGGAGTTTTGCGTTTGATTCTGGAACTTGACGGCGAAAACGTCGTGCAATGTGTGCCCGACATAGGGTTTTTACATCGCGGATTTGAAAAAATTGCTGAGAACAAACGTTACCATCAATTTATTCCGTATACTGATCGCTTAGATTACCTGGCACCTCTTTCTAACAACGTTAGTTACGCCATGGCTGTGGAAAAACTTTTTGGAATCACTCTTCCCGAGCGTGGGCAAGCCATTCGAGTCATTGCCTGTGAATTGGCGCGCATTAGCTCACACCTTCTCTCTCTAGGAACTTACGCTCTCGACGTGGGAGCCGCGACTGTGTTCTTCCACACCTTTGATGAACGCGAAAAGATCTACGATTTGATCGAAAAACTTTGCGGCCATCGCTTTACAACAAGTTACACTCGCATCGGAGGACTTTCGCGGGATGCTAGCCCCGAATTTCTCACAGGTGTTAAACAATTCATCGCGGAACTCCAGCAAACTGTCGACGAGATGGATGCTCTGTTAACGAACAACCAAATCTGGATGGATCGAACAAAAGGCGTGGGAGTCATCACTCCTGAGCTTGGAATTTCCTACGGAATCACAGGCCCCAATCTTCGAGCAGCAGGCGTGAATTGGGATTTACGCAAAGACATGCCTTACAACGGCTACGAAAAATATAACTTTGATGTGGTCTTAGGTAAAAACGGCGACGCTTATGATCGCTACTGGGTTCGTATTCAAGAAATTCGCGAATCCATCAAGATTCTTGATCAAGCCATCGACAATATTCCAGAGGGCGCGATCAACGCTGACGTTCCAGAAGTTGTGATTCCTACCAAACAAGAAGTTTACACTCAGATGGAAGCTCTTATTTGGCATTTCAAAGTGATCAGCGAAGGATTCAAAACAAAACCGGGTCAAATTTATTCTGCTATTGAAAACCCTAAGGGAGAATTTGGATTCTTCATCAAGAGTGACGGCAGCAACAAAGCTGCTCGCGTGCGCATTCACAGCCCTGCACTCAGAAGCATTCAAATTGTTCCCGAACTCGTGAAAGGCAAACTCATTGCAGATGTTGTCGCTACAGTGGCAAGTCTTGACCCTGTTCTTGGTGAAATTGATAGGTAATTATTTATGAGCGACGTTAAAACTGAAATCAAAAAACCAAAAGTTCTCATCGACGAAGTCGAAGTTGAAATCGATCCTGGCTCTACAATTATCCAAGCGGCTAAAAAAGCTGGCAAACACATTGCCCATTTTTGCTACCACGAAGGATTAAGCATCGTCGGTCAGTGCCGTATGTGTTTTGTCGAAATTGAAGGACAAAAAAAATTAGCGACCGCTTGCTCCACTCCTGTGGCAGACGGAATGAAAATCAAAACCGCAAGTGACGCTGTGAAAAGCGGACAAAACTCTACAATCGAATTTATTCTTCTCAATCATCCACTTGATTGCCCTATTTGCGATCGCGGTGGAGAATGCAAACTTCAAGATTACACTTTGGAATATGGCCCTCCTCGCTCTCGCATGGTGGACGACAAGGTTCTTCGCGATAAACACCGTCCCCTGTCAAAAGACGTTGTACTCGATCAAGAACGCTGTATCCTTTGCACACGCTGTACTCGCTTTTCAAAAGAAGTGGATGGCCGTGCAGAACTCGTTGTAAACGAACGTGGAAATGATTCGTGCATCGATATTTTTGAAGGGAAGACTTTCGATTCACCTTTTTCTGGAAACGTCGTAGACCTCTGCCCCGTAGGCGCCCTGACTGCAGAAGATTTTCGCTTTCAAGCACGCCCTTGGGAACTCAAAAGCCATAGCGGAATTTGCACGGGCTGCGCTGTTGGTTGCAACGTCGAGATCGACACTCAACATCGTCACCCTGGAATTCCTCGCCCCGACAAAGCAGCGCCTCGCCCTGTAATCAAACGCCTTACTCCTCGCAAAAACAGAAACGTCAACGACTGGTGGCTATGTGATAAGGGTCGCTGGGGTTATCACTTTCACAATGAAGACGCAAAACGCCTCTACAATCCCATGCTCAGAAAAGGCTCTGGAACTGAATCAAAATTAGAAAATGTCAGCTTGCGAGAATTCCAACTCGAGATCGAAGCCTCCACTGGCGATTGGGAATTTCGTGTCGATGGAACATTCCCTCACGAAGGAATCGCGTGGGCCAAAGATCTTGCCAAAAGCTGGAAAGATCGCGGTCGAAAAGTTGCCCTCAATCCAAGCGCAAATAGCGATCGACTCATCAAAATTTGGTCGCAGTTTATCGCCAAAAGCCCCTGGGGAGTTGCTCCTGCTGATTGGAACGGAATCACAGAAGTTGTTTCCACTAAGACTTATCGAGATCTCGAAGCAATTGCTCCAATTTTAAGTCTGAAGCTTGGTCAGAAAGTTCGCGAAGGAAAACTCAAGTGGACTCAAACTCCTGATGTCTCAACCGTTAAAGTTGCTGACAATGTGGCTATTTTGTTTGACGTTCCACAATCTAAAGCAGCTCTTGATCAACTTGAGAAAATTTCTCCATCCGCAAAACTATTGATTTTGTGGACTCAAGTGAATTCGAGAGGACTCTTGAATGAAGGACTTGCTCCTACAGAAATTTTGAGCGAAGGCTCTCCCTCAAACAATTTATTTTTGTTTACTCAAAAAACACAAAATGAATTGCCTGCGGGTCTTATTGCTAAACTTGTGGAAGCCAAACGCTTATTTGTGTCGGATTCTTTTATGCAAGATAGTTGGGGCGCTCTCGCTCATGGCGTGCTGCCTCTGACTCCGCTTTATGAATCACGTGCAACGTTTACGAACCTCGAAGGTCACCAACAAATTGCAGAGGGAATACGGATTTACCACCCTAACACACCCAGCATTCATCGTGGCTCAGATGAGATGGTGAGTGCTTCGCTCAAACTTCTTTAAAAAGTTTTTGAGTCTGTTAAACTAAAGTTATGGGTTTAAAAAAAAGCCTGTTTTCTTTTTTATACCTGAGTCACGCTCTTGTTGCTGAGGCCGGAATTCTCACTTGCATTGAGAGTCTGATTTTACCTCGTCGCCCTAAACCCGCGGACTATAAAGTAGAAAATATTCCCAAAGCCGTTATTCAAAGGTTAGATCGGACGCTTCATTCTTTATCAAGCTCCTCCGACAGTTCAGTTAGTCACAAAACATTTATCTCTCAAAGCGATTCCTACATAATTCCTCTCGATAAATTCTTGAGTGAAAATCGTACAGCCAAAGGCAATCCTCGTTTTATAATAGAAGAACTTTTGGGTGCTGGTGGACAAGGAGCTGTGTTTCGCGCTTTTGATCATCAAGAGCAAAGAGCTGTTGCGATAAAAATTTCTGAAGAACACGAAAATGGACCTGCTGCGATTATGCTTTCAAATAAATTAGAAAAAAAACTTCGCGACAAGAATCCACTTTTAACAATTTTTGATTACAGAGTTAAAGACGGTTGGGCCATTACTACAAGCGAATGGGTTCCAGACAAAAACTACTCTCACTACAGCAAAAGCAAAGCTCCCCTTAAGACATCTGAAGGAGGCATATTTTTTTCCTACACTCCTAAAAACATAATCGAACATTTAACCATTATGCGAAATCTTGCTCGCGCCCTAAAAGAAATTCACAAAAATGAATTTCTTTATACAGACTTAAAGGCTGAAAACATTGCCGTTTTTGGTGACCTTCAAGTCAAACTTCTCGACCTAGATAGTCTGGCTCCCTTGGAAGCTCACGGTGGAGTATCTGTAGAGACCATGCCCCTCACCACGCCTGGACACATTAGCCCCGAGATGAATGCTTTGTGGGAAGCGCGAAACAGATCTAAAACAACCCAAGAAAATCTTGCTAAACATGTGAGTTTTAAATCCGATGCCTATTCGCTGAGCACCGTTCTTCAAGAAATGGTAAATGAATTTAAAAAAAACAACTTTCAGGATGACCCTCTCGTAAACTCATCAATGAAAAGAATCCTCAAAGAAGTCGTTTATCCCCTGAGAGAATCCAATCCTGCCAAACGAATGAGCGTTGAAGAAGCCGAAGAAAAACTTAACAGCCTCATTGCATCGATTCAAAAAATATAAAAAACCTGACAAATATCCATAAAAATTCCTTTTTTCAGTTAAGATGTTTAAGAGGGAAGCCATAAAGATGTCTCTATCAAATAAAAAAACCACAACACTTTTTCTTCTCAGCATTCTTTCAGGATCTTCCTTTTTGTTTGCTGGCAAAGATGAAGGCGGCTCCGACGAGAGCAAATCCGTAGTGAGAAAAAAATCAAAAGTTAAAACTACTCAAGCTGCGATTCCAACAACTCCCCATCGCGCAGTTTTTTACAGGTTTTCTGAGAATCAAAAAAGTAAAATTTCAATTGAGTATAAAATCGAAGTGGCTTTTCAAGATTTCTTTCGCTTAATCAAAGAAACCTCAATCCCAAGCCTAACGTGCTTAGCTGTAGAAAATAGTATGGAAAAACCATTTCTTGAGCTACAGTTTTTCAGCTCAAAAAAAAATGAGCTGATCACAATTTCAGATCGCATATACGAAAAAAATTCCGATAAAAAAAACAAATACAGACTCAGCACACAAACCATTCATCTTATCTGCGATGGAATCGAACAAATTAAAGCTCTTGCCCCATTTGATACGCAAAACGATGAAAACAGCGGTGGCCTCTACGACATAAATGTTGAATACCCAAATAACCAAAACGAAAATTTTAAAACCATAGAAGTTTCAACCGAAGCTCCTCGAACAACAGCTTCTACAAAGTTAATTGAAAAAAAGAAATCCAAATAGGGGTCATTTATGAGCAAACATATAATTTTATTATCCAGTTTTCTTCTCGTGATCATTCTTCAGGCTAAAGATAATAAGCCGGGACACACGTCGACCATCATTAATAAATATGGCCCAGGTGATGAGAAATTCATAAACGAGAACTCCACAAGACCCTTAGCTTCTTTTACCCTCAAATATGGAATAAAAGAAGAGAGAGTTAAAATAGATTCTTCCGAAGAAATATCATTTCAAAATTTCTTTAAAGCTACTCAAGGATACTCTCCAAAAAGTATCACTTGTGAGTCAGTAGACGAAGGGAACGGTAAAACACATTTAGAGCTAAGCTTTCCCTCAAAAAAGCTTGGTGGAAACGGTACTTTTTACGCAATCGACGCAGCTCAGTGGAAAGACGAATTCAATAAAGGAGAAATAATTGGAAGCTCCCTTCAAGAGAGAAGAGAGAAGGTCCTTCATTCTTTTAATTCTGTAAAAGATTCTACAAAAACAGCGACTCCTGGCATAATCGTAAAGATTAAATACAATGGCGATACTAAGGGAAATTCAACGCTTACCCCCTTTTCAAAATTAGATTATGAACGCCGAGACGGGTCTGTTGTGAGCTCGCAGTATTATAGGCAAGGTAAGGATGCTATCGGAAGCCCTCTGCCTATTTCACTTAGCCAAAAAGACATAGAAAATATCTGCAAAGCACTTCAAAGATTTAAAGACTCATCAAGCCAAACTAAAAACGCTGAATCTAATAGCGCTTCGATCTACAACGTTGATTTTTCGGGCCCTAAGGGTGAAGAGTTTTTCTCCGAAATGAAGTTCTCAACTCAGCAAACTAACGAAACAGTGCAAGCTGCAAAACAACTCCCAGCACCAAAAAAGACTAAAAAGTAATTATGTCTCTAGAATCATAACTCGCCTCTCGCAAAAGGCTGTGCTATGAAAAATTCATGTCTAAGAGTCAAAAGTCACCCGAAAAACAAGAGTTCCTAAAAAGCACTGTTGCGCACATTGATCCAACATCTTTTGATGCTCGTCCGATCATCAACTCTATGGCTCAAACCGCATTTCAAGCTCGTAACTTGGCTCGAGCGGTTGATATTTACAATCGAATGCTCGAAGACAGTAAGTGCAGCGTTATCTTAACTCTTGCTGGATCCTTAATCTCTGCGGGACAAAAAAAGGTCGTTACCGCTCTTCTCGAAAACAACATGGTCGATGCGATTTGCTCAACAGGCGCAAACATTGTGGACCAAGACTTTTTTGAAGCCCTTGGATTCAAGCACTATCAAGGAACTCAATTCGTAGACGACCAAAAACTCCGCGCTTTGGCGATCGACCGTATTTACGATACCTACATTGACGAAGACGAACTCCGTATTTGCGACGACACGATTGGAAATATCATCAATGAAATGAAGCCTGGCGCTTACAGCTCGCGTGAAATCATCAACGAAATGGGTGCTTATCTTGAACGTAAAAACCTCGGCAAAGATTCCATCATCGGAACTTGTCACCGTAAAAACATTCCTATCTTCTGCCCAGCATTCAGTGATTGCTCCGCAGGCTTTGGCTTTGTGATGCACCAAAACGGGCGTCCTCGCGACAAACAAGTGGCGATCGACTCTGCTCGTGACTTCTTAGAACTCACCAAAATCAAAATCGAAAGTGGCGACTCAGGTCTTTTGATGTTGGGCGGTGGAGTTCCCAAAAACTTTGTTCAAGACACGGTTGTGTCTGCGGAACTTCTCGGAGTTGATGCAGCTATGCACAAGTATGCGATTCAAATCACCGTCGCTGATGAACGCGATGGAGCTCTATCAGGCTCTACACTCAAAGAAGCTTGCTCATGGGGCAAGGTCGACACCGTGTTTGAGCAAATGGTTTTTGCAGAAGCAACTCTTGTGTTCCCGCTCTTGGCAAGTGCCGCTTACCACGAAGGAAAGTGGAAAAAGCGTAACGGCCGTCAGTGGAACGCTTGGCTTAATAAACAAGTTTAAGGTCATATTTTTAGATTGTATTTAAAAGGGGGTACTTAAAATGAGCGAAATTTTAACACTTGATATCACAGACTGGACTGGGCCAGATTCTATCGAACAAAAAGGTTTTGTGAGAGACCTCAAAAAAGCCTTCACCGAAATTGGCTTTGTGATTATTAAAGGCCACGATGTTTCGCACGATCTTCAACAAAAAGCTTATCGCAAAGTCGATGAGTTTTTTAAGTTCCCCGTTGATAAGAAAAAAACGTTTAATCGCACGGGTACGGGTGGTGAACGCGGTTACACTTCTTTTGGAGTTGAGCACTCTAAAGACAACCCCGTGGGTGACTTGAAAGAATTTTTTCAATACGGCCCTACTGTTCCCGCAAATCATCCTATGAAAAGTGTGTATTGCGAGAACGTGTCAGTTCCTGAGATTCACGACTTTGATCAAACCCTCAATGAATTATTCTCAAAACTCAACGGTCTTGGAATGGATCTTCTAAGAGCGATTGCTGTCATTGTTGAGCAAGACGAAAATTACTTCACCGAAAAAGTTCGCTATGGAAATTCCAAGCTTCGCGCGATTCACTACCCTCCTCTTCGTGGAGACGAAAAGCCCGGCGCTGTGCGCTCCGCTGAGCACGAAGACATCAATCTCATCACTCTTTTGATTGGAGCTTCAAACCCTGGCCTTCAGGTGAAGAAAATGAACGGCGAATGGCTTCCGATTCAAACAAAAGAAGATGAAATCGTGGTGAACGTGGGAGACATGCTCCAGCGCCTGACAAACTACAGACTCAAGAGCACCACGCACAGAGTGGTCAATCCCCCTGCTGAATTAGCAAAGACGACTCGCTACTCGATGCCCTTTTTCTTGCACCCTGTATCGGATATGTCGCTAGCAGCTCTTCCAAGCTGCGTAACGCCCGACAATCCTCAGCGCGACCCTGCAAGCACGGCAGGCGAGTATCTTACTGAGCGCTTACGGCAAATTGGCTTGAAATAAGCATCCAATAAGAAAAACTTATATAAACCATATGTTTTTCTTATGTTTTATTAATAATACTTAAGGATTGCACAATTAATTCCGAAATCTAGAACTAAGATGTTAGTGTTCGGCGCATCAATTATGAATAAAAAAAGACTGCGCAAACAAGTACTTTTTATTTTCTCACTTACCCTTTCTCCTTTGATCTTTACTCAGACACAAAAAAGCCACGACTCATCCGACAAAACGCCCGCAGAGACCGGTGAACCTAAAACTCCCGACATAAAAGCCCAAGACTGTACGTTTATCTCAGAAACTTATCGAAAAGCCATCGCAAAACACTACCTCAAAGAACTTCCCACTCCTGAACAAGAAAAACAAAACCCCTTCGACGTTCGAGCCTACGAAGAACTTCTTCAAAAACTTGGGTTTAGCGATCAAAGCTACTACACTCAGGCTGGTCTCAAAGATGATTTTGAAAATTTAAGACATCCTAGCCGCTGGGAAAGACTTAGCAAAAGCCAAGAAAATCGCTCTCAAGAAATCATGGCTCGCCATCTCAACAATTTTAGAAAATGCCTTGATCAATCCATCTCCACTATCAAAAAAGAATATGCCCAGCTGAGCTACGACAACCTTGATCCGGTTGCAAAAGAGCTCTTCAAGGATACTAAGGGAGCAGACCAAGATATAAAACGCAACAAAGATATTATTTCTTACTTCAATGAAAAACTAAACTATTACACAGGCCTTTGCCAAAAGGCACACATCCCATCTTTTATTGCCGAAAACATTGATGACGATTTTTACAAAGCATTCATGTTAACTTGGCAACAAGATCACTTTGGACAAGGCTCCCTCAATAAAATTAAGCTTAAAAAAGCCACGACAAACGAAAATCCCTTTGACGCTGACTTTCTTCAGCTAAACCTTATTCCAAAACAAATCTACGGAAGTGATTTTGAAATAGATAAAAGAGGAGATGCCTACTTCAGAGTTTCTTCATGTCTCACAGGAGAATGTATAAAGTCAGTAGATCAAGCTTTATCCGAGATAAACAAGGATCCTACAAAAAAAGCTGCTCTTGCGGCGTCCGTAACTGAGTATAAGAAATTAAACAAAGAAATTGAGGAGGCTATTTACAAAACTGGTAGCACCACAGAAGCATTCAATCACCTTAAACAACTTTCAGAAGAAAATGGTCTTGAATTTTCTTACGATGCAAAAGCCGGCAGAATTACAAGTGACCCTCGGCTTTTTTCTGAAGTTTTACATAATCAATTAAGTGAGTGTAGAGACGAAAAAGATTGGGGAAAAAAAAGGCAGCTTTTAGAAAATATTCTTCCCTCACTTAAATCTCTACAGGCCTTATACGGCCAGGAATCAATAGACAGATACCTCTCTTACTATGGCTTAGAAAACAAAAACCTAGCTAAAAAAAGAAAAGACCAGTACGCAGAGCTTTCTGATAAAACCAGTAAAGATGAAGCAGAAATCATTGACGATTTAAAAAAACAAAAGAGCAAAGTCTTTTCTTTTATATCTAAAAAAGATGACGAAGAATTTCACAAAGCACTAGAAAACCCCATTCTTTTAGGAGAATCTTCTTCAAAGAAAAAAAGCGAATTTAGTTTTTTTCCAAAAAAGCCAGAAGAAATAATCACACGCTCAAAAGAAGTCACAAAATCAATTGAGGCTGTCGCAGATAAAATCAATAAATTAAGTGCGCAAAAAGAGCTTGCCTTCCACAATCTCGAAATCAGCTCTCTTCAAGAAGAATTAATAAGAATTCAAAAGAAAAGAGTGGAAGGAAAACTCCTGTCTTCTCATGAAATTGAGAATGAGAGAGAACTCGCAAGAGACATTAAACTTCTTTTAGATAAAGCTCTTCCTAATCTAGACAAAAAAGATCAAGAAGAAGCTAGAAAATCAATAGAAGAATGGAATCGCGCTTATGCAAATAAAAGCGATCCTAAAAAAATGATTGAAATAAGTAGAACCTGGCCTATCACACAGTGGATGATTGAAGCCCCTAGACTAAAGGCTCTCAATCAAGACGAAGAAAATTTAAGGAAGCTTTTAAAATCCTACTCTGATCTAAGGAGGATAGAAGAGCAGCAACTTGCCACACACGAACTTCTCCAAGATATGGAACCCAAAACAATTATTATGGGCGACCAAGCGCTTGTCCCCATTTCTCCTGAAAAAACCTCTGAAGGATTCAAAGTCATACCTGCCTACGGCCCTAGCCCTCAATCACTTGAAACTCAAATTTCTGAAATCTCGCGTGACCTAGAGAGAGATCTTAAATCCCTACATGTTGCAAAACTAAGATACAAAGGGTTTAAATTCGATGAAAATTCGACAGTGCCCCTGGAGCAACAAATTGCTGACCAAAGCGAAAGCCCCCTATCGGGAATGCTGTACGGCTTTGCGGATATAGGCTACGGCATAAAAGACATGGCCACACTTCAACCCATTAAAGCCGGCCCAACTTCTCAAAAGTATCTCGACAACCAGTTTTCTACAAATAAGCGCATTCAAGAAACAATCGAAAAAGCTCGCGAGCTAGGACTTTCTCGCCACTCTCTTTTGCAAGCTGAATTAGGATTACCTCAATCCATGGAATCCCTCGCAACAGATGAAAAAAGTAAAGCAGCCTACAGCTTTGCTCTCGATTCATTCTACAGCGACACCCAAGGAAATTATAAATCTGCAATGGGAGCCATAGCTTCTCTTCCTCTTGGGGGAGCATGGAGTGCTGGAGGACGTTTTCTTGTCAATTACGTGCGAATAGCGCGCCTTACAGCTGCTGCTGAAGCAGGCGCTGGAGCAGCCACTGGACTCAGAGGAGCCACCACAGCTCTTGTACGGGCACCCGTAAGAACAACCGCTGCTCAAGCTTTATCAGAAATAACTCTGAAAGAATCCATGAAAGCAAGCGCTCAAAACATGGGAATGCTCGCCGGGTTCTCTGGCGGAACAACTCTCGCAACAAATATCAACGAAGCAATTCAAAAAGGAGACGCAAGCAGCCTTGGTAAAAACTGGGAACATGTGATTGCTGGAGCATTTGATCCCAGCATGGCCATTTATGCTGGATTTCCAGCAATAACCGAACCCTTAGGCAAAAGTGCTGCGGCAGCACTTGCAAACAGAGGTTGGTCAAAACCCGTTTCTGCATTCGCTGAACAGACTGTACATCATGGATATTGGGCGTATTTGGGATACGAAGGAGCTAGAGAACAAATAAAACACTTAGAAGACTTTGATACACACATCGCTGGAGCAGGCGTTAATCTTGGCGAAAAAATAGAAGCTCTTCGGGCAGGCTATATAATCAAGGCGAATGGTAAACCTGAATACAACCCCGAAGAGGCTCAAAAACAACTTGCAGACGCAATTCAAAGCATCAAAAACATGAACAAAGAATACAGTGTTGCCAAATGGAACGCAGGGATTCACGCTGGGGCCGGAATAGGAATTCCTGTAGCCTCAGGATTCCGTGGTGTACTAAAATCAAAAACCCACATACCCGCCTACACATCAAGGCAAGCGTTAAAAGAAATTGGATATAAAGGGGAAGCGCCCAAAAGCTTTGACCCTCAAAGCTTAAAAGACAATCCTGAGATTCAAAAAACTGCCCAAGATTACCTGACTTCAGAAATGAAAAGACTTGAACAAGAAAAAACTCAAAAAACCCAAGGCAAAAGTGCCGAAGAAATTAAAAAAATAAACGAAGATTTTGAGATCCAAGCCCGAGCTGTTCGAGTGACGGCTGACCTAGCTAAAGGGGAACACACCAAAGCCGAGGACCACCCCCTCATGAAACCCTACGAATCAGGGATATCAAGAAACCCACAAAACGAAGCAAGAAGTGACCAAAAGCTAGACACGTCCGATAGAGAACCTCAAGAACAAGGCCCCAAAGAACAAACCCCACCCAGTTGTGGGCCAAGTGAAGGGATAAAAATTGACCTCAAAAAACCTTAATTTCTTTATGAGTTATAGGATCCTATGGTATAATACTCGTGGAGTTCATGCCCTAAGCGTGCAAAATTATCTGGAAAAGGAATATATAATTAATTATGATTTCAATTATGGTAGCAAATAAGTTCGTAAACAAAAAAAACGTTCTCATTACTCTTTCAGCCTTGCTTATGTGCCTTGGCTCAAACAACGCTCATTCACAAGCAAAAGGAGCTCCTAAAGGAAAACCAGAAGCTATCGAATCAACTACTAATAAAAAGACAACAGATGCTGAAGGAAGGCCTGTTAAAATTTTCAAGGGTGAGATTGAAACTCGTGCTACTCAAAGAACGGCGCCTCAAATTCTTGGAGATAAAGAAACCCACATTACTCCTGTTTTAAAAGCTCAACCTAAAGCTCAACCTATCACTGCTGAATCAATGTTAGGTGAAGCTCCCGCTACTAAACTCAGCGCTTCTCAAATTATCGAACAAGCACCACTCAGCAAGCGTATTGATCCAGATGTTGTTGCAGAAGCAAAAAAAGCGATGATAGAATTTGGCAATAACCTTGCAGATCCTAGCAAAGGTGGAATCGAAGCAAACGACCCTGCTTTGATCGGTCTTGGTAAAATCAAAGAATATACAGCTGAATTTTTATCTGAAAAGAAAGACTTTTCTAAAGATGGCGCTAACGAAGCTCTTTCAAAAGCTGTTGATAAATTTGTAAGAGAAAAGGCTTATACTGATTCTTCAGGACGCATCGTTAACAGAGAAGCT
>JBILWH010000124.1:0-4876 GCA_044370015.1 Bdellovibrionota bacterium
TTCGTCTTTCAATCTAAATTGCAAAACATCAAACTGAAGTGAACCCACCACACCCAAAACAGGATCTTGCATCCCCACTCTTGGATTTACAAAAACTTGTACCAAGCCCTCTTCTGAAAGCTCTTGAATTCCCTTTTGTAATTGTTTGCGCTTTAGCGGATCTCGAATGGATAAACGCGCAAAACACTCCGGAGAAAATTGAGGAATTCCCTTGAAACTCAGTTTTGCTTTGCTGATGTGAAGAGTATCACCAATCTTAAAATGTCCGGGATCATAAACACCCAAGATGTCTCCCGCATAAGCCGTATCAACCGTCTCACGCTCCTGACCCCAGAATTGTTTACTGTGAGCAAGTCGCACTGTTTTATCAAGGCGACTATGCTTCACGTCCATATCGCGCTCGAACTTTCCGGACACGATTCTTAAAAAAGCCAAACGATCGCGATGCGCCTTATCCATGTTGGCTTGTATCTTAAAAACAAAAGCCGAGAAAAAATCATCGGTCGGCACAACGTTTGAGGGTACCGCATCTTTTCCTTGAGGCTCGGGAGAATATTCTTTGAATTTCTCAAGCAGTGTCGGAACTCCGAAATTTGAACGTGCACTTCCAAAAAGAACAGGCGTCACTTTGCAATTAAAATAATCTTCCTTTGTAGGAATTCCCAAGGCTCCATCTAAAAGCTCAAGTTCATCTTTTAATTTTTGAAGCTCCTCTTCATCCAAATATTCTTTGAGAGCAGGATCGTCTGGCTCTACTGCCAAACGCTCGATTGTTGCTTTCTGTCCTACTTTTTCGGAACTTGTGTAGAGATGAAATTCTCTTGTCACTCGATCGTATACACCCTTGAAACGATCGCCCATTCCCACGGGCCACGTGAGAGGAAGTGCTTCGATTCCCAAAACCTCTTCAACTTGTTTGATCAAATCAAAAGGATCCAACGCCTCGCGGTCCATCTTGTTGATGAAGGTAAGAATGGGAAGTCCACGCAATTTACAAACTTCAAAAAGTTTTTTGGTTTGCTCTTCCACGCCTTTCGCAGCGTCCATAATCATGAGCGCCGTATCCACAGCCATCAGCGTGCGATAAGTATCTTCACTAAAATCTTTGTGGCCAGGGGTATCGAGAAGATTCAACTTCAAGCCTTGATATTCGAACTGCAAAACGCTGGAGCTGACAGAAATTCCCCGCTCTTGTTCCAACTGCATCCAGTCGCTCACTGTTTTGCGGCGATTGGCTTTTGCTTTGACTTCACCCGCTACGCGAATTTGCCCGCAATAAAGCAAAAGCTTTTCGGTGAGGGTTGTTTTACCGGCATCGGGGTGAGAGATAATTGCAAAAGTTCGGCGTCGTTTGATTTCGGCCGCTGTAATGGGATCCATAAGTAAAGTCTGAGTAGTCTACAACAGACCATCACGTCTGAACAAGGCATCTGGATCGGGTTTTCGTCCACGAAAGCGCTCGTACAAGACATCGGGATCTTCGGTATTTCCGCGACTTAAAACTTCGCGACGAAATTTATCGGCAATTTCTCGGTTATAAATGCCCTTCTCTTGAAAATACTCAAAGGCATCCGCATCCAAAACCTCAGCCCACTTGTACGAATAGTAGCCCGCAGAATATCCACCTCCAAATATGTGTCCAAAACTTGGAGAAATACTTGTTCCAGGAATTTTTTCTAGCGTTTGAAAGGGCTTCAAAGTAAGCGTCTCAAATAGTTCAACGTTAGTTTTCTCATCTACTTTAAGTTCTGGATTTGTAGAAAGAGGCCCCTCATGATGCCAAGCCATATCTAAAAGAGCTAACTGCGCTTGCCTCAAGGAAGCACTGGCTGCCAAAAATTTCTGAGAAGACTTAATCTTTTCAATTAATTCTTTGGGCATGGGAGCTCCTGTTTCATAGTGAGAAGCCACAAGCTTTAGTCCCTCTTCGTGATTCAACCAATTTTCCATGATCTGAGAGGGAAGCTCCACAAAATCCCACCATACGTTCGTTCCCGCAAGACCCCTTACTTCACAGTTTGATAACAACTCATGAGAAGCATGGCCGAATTCGTGGAAAAGTGTGTTCACTTCATCGAAGCTCAAAAGAGAAGGCTTCGTCGCTGTGGGTTTTGTAAAATTACAAACATTGATCACATGGGGACGCAATTTTTTACCGCCCACAGAACCCTGCCCACGAAAACTACTCATCCATGCGCCAGGCCTTTTTTTCTCACGAGGAAAAAGATCTAGGTAAAACAATCCAAGATACGAACCGTCTGAATCTTTGACTTCATACGTTCTATTTTCAGGATGATATTTAGGAATATCCGTTCGCTCGGCAAAAGTAATTCCAAAAAGACGAGTGGCATGATCAAAAAGCCCTTTGATTACTTTTTCCATCGGAAAGTAGGGTCTCAATTCTTCTTCGTCGAAGTTTAAAACTTTCTTTTTTAATTTCTCTGCATAAAAAGCCGAGTCCCATGGTTTAAATTCTTCTTTGAATCCCTCTTTTTTTGCGAATTCTTTAAGCTCCACGAGTTCTTTTTCTGCTTTGGCTTTAGAAACCGTCACAACTCGTAAAATAAATTCTTTCACAGTCTCTGGCGTTTTAGCCATTCGTTCTTTTAAAACGAAATCCGCGTGACTTTTAAAACCTAATAACAATGCTCGTTGATGTTTGAGGTTTGCAATTCGAACACAGTTAGCTTTGTTGTCGAATTCACCCTTCATGCAACGAGTGGCAAAGGCTCTCCACATTTTTTCTCTAAGCTCTCGCTTCTCAACATAGGTCACAAAAGGAATGTACGTGGGCGCATCCAGAGTAAATAAAAAGCCCTTAACTTTTTTAGCATCTGCTTTTTGCTTGGCTGCTTCAAGGTTGCGCTCAGGTAAGCCCTTAAGGTCTGCTTCATTTTCGACAACAAGTTCAAAGGCAGCTGTGTCTTTGATTATATTTTCTTGAAACTTCAAAGACAGAAGACCCAATTCCTCATCAATTTTTTTTAAGATTTCTTTTTTATCAGCAGGAAGATTCACACCATTACGAACAAAAGATCGATAAACTTCTTCATTAAAACGAACCCATTCGCTAGAGTTTGTTTTTTTAATTTCGCTTCGACACTGCTCAATCTTTTTGAAAATCTCTATATCTAAAGCCACTTCATTCCCAAACTTGCTAAGCTCTGGTTGAATTTCTTGAGCATAAGCATGCATCTCGGGAGTTCCATCAGAACCTAGCAAATTAAAAAATACTGAACTTACCTCACCCAGCTCAAGATCCATTTCTGAGTAAGCCCGCATAAATTGAACGGGGTCTGTGAGAGAGGCTTCAGCCTTTAGTTTTGCAAAACGCTCTCGGGCAATTTTTAAACCCTCTTGAAAGTTCTTTTTATATTCGTCGAGGTTAACAGTCGAAAAGTCGATGGCTCCATCAAAACTAACTTTTTTCATACTCATGATGCTTATAACGATAGCACAAGCCCTATTTTTCAGCATGAAATCATCTAGGGAGAATAAATACAAAACTTGTGTGTAACGCGGGCCGTTTTTTCGTGGAATTCATAGCAAAGCCATGCTTTCATAAAGGAACAAGATCATGAGCCACAAAAAACAAAAGCACGTGAAAATGCTTTTCTGGATAGGTCAAATGGCCAGCTACCTTTGCCTTGTTCACTGCCTTGCCACGGTTGCCCTTACCTTCACTGCTCCTTCACTCCTAAGACTCATGCCCCACAATAATTATGTAGAATACGGCGCATGGGCTTTTGTCTTAGTTTCAAGTCTCTTTTTGTTGAGTCGTGCCCCTAAAAGAAAATGGCATCCGTGGACTCTTGGAATTATTTTTGTCTGGGGAACTCTCGCTTTAATTTTTCATAATCACTCTGTTTTTGCCTCAGCTTTTATGACCCTTGCTCTTTTTCAACTTTACCTCACACTTTCTCATCACCTGACAGAACACACTGGTGATGATGAATGTTGTACCCATCCGGAGCACCCTCACCATCATCACAAAAGTCATTCTTCTAAAAAAGGAAAACACTTCCCATGACGGATGGCTCAAAAGGGCAGATGGCGCTTCCTATTCAGTTTTTCAGGGAACTGGATCGCAATTTTCACAAAGGCGGCCGAAGCTTTTACTTCTTCGACCTCGACGATAACGTTTTACATCTCCCTTCTGAGCTTGTTTTATTTAAAAAAAATGATTCTTCTATGAAAAGCGTCTCCACTGAAGAGTGGATCGAATTCAAAGAACACATGAACAATTCGTCTTCTCCGTGGTTTGAGTACGAAAGTCGCTTTGATGAGCGCTACAATTCTTTTATGAACTTTCGCGATCGCACGATCGATCCTAAAACTGAAGAACAAGCTCTCATCATAGATCTTCGCCGCGCCTTGAATGATCCCCAAGTAGAATGGAAGGGTCCCTCGTGGAACTTCTTTGCTTACGCGGTTGAAAACTCCAGACCGCTCTCCATCATCACAGCTAGAGGACATCACCCACACACCATCAAACGCGCCATCAATCACCTTGTTCAAACAAGAGATCTAGTCACTCATCCAAATTACCTGGGCGTTTACCCTGTTTCTCATACACCTACCCGAGTTGAGCTAGACGACAAAAATTTAAAACTTGGTGTCCCTGAACTTAAAAAAAGAGCGATTCATCAGTCCGTTAAGGATGCCTTTGATTGCTATGGGTACAATCCACACCACCGTTTTGGAATGTCCGACGATGATCCAGAAAATCTCAAACTTATTTTAGAAGCTTTTGCTGAACTCAAAAAAGAATTTCCTGAAAATGCTTTCTTTGCGTTTAACACGCAAAATCGAAAACTCGTCAAACATGAAGTGACCACTGGTGGAGGCATAGATGAAAACGATGTAAAACCACACC
>JBILWH010000125.1:0-4822 GCA_044370015.1 Bdellovibrionota bacterium
TTTTCTGCGATAATTTTCGATCACAACTGCAGCTTCTTCGGGTGTCGTATTGGGGAGAATCATGCAGTACTCTTCACCGCCATATCGAAACACAATGTCTTCTTTATCTAAACGTCGACAGCTTGAAAAAACTTTTGCGACAGAAACTAAAACTTCATCTCCTGCTTTGTGACCGTAGGTATCGTTAAAGCTTTTGAACTTATCGATGTCACTTACGGCAAGGCACATTGGCTTTCCACTCTTAATTGATTTCTCTAGTTCATCATGGAGAACCATTTCAAAATGTCTTGTATTGTAAAGTCCAGTCATTCGATCAGTTATCGAAGCATTGTAGAGGCGAGTTTTATTTAAATTAACAGCAGCTTGGTCGGATAGGCTGACCAGGAGTGTGAGATCTTCTTGAGTGAATCTTCCTAAAGGATCGAGAACTTTATTTCCGTTCTCGTCAATTTTTATTTTGTTTGTCATGTTGATAACGCCTTCAACAACTCCTCCGTAAATAACTGGCACAGAGCATATACAGTATACGACATGTTGTCCGAACTGAGGAATTTTATCACGGTCATTTTCTCGAATAGCTTTTCGGGTCGCGGCGGATTTGCCCGCAATGCCTTCACCTAAATCAATAGGTTTGGTGTTTGTGAGCCCATTGTTTATGCTGTCTCTTACGTCGCTTGGAATTTCACCCCAAACAACTTTGAGTTCAAGCTTTCCTGTTTCTTTGTTTAGGAGCATTAGGTTTCCTTTTTGAGCTTTGACGGCATCAACGGCGGTTGAAAGAGAATCGATGCAAAGTTTTTTAAAATCATTCACGCTCGCGATTTGCTGATTGATATCGTAAAGGGTTTGAATGTTTCTTAAGATGCGTTCGTTTTTTTCGTACTTCAATGTTGAATCGATATTTGTTGTGGCAATAGAGGCAAGCTCTTGAAGAAAGCTGTACTCAGACTCGGATATCTGCGTGCCATCTTCACATTCTCCGAGGGTGAGGATGCCCTGCACGCTTCCGTTTCTTATAAGAGGACACCAAATGTCTGATTTAAGAACCTCTAAGTTCCAGTGTCTCCATGCAGTATCAAATCGAGGATCTCTTTGCATATCACGAACGCTGAAAACATTACCTTGCTGAATGATTTGCCATAGTAGGCCATTGTCTTTAGGAAATTTGTATAAATACAGAGGTTCATTGCGATCTTTTTGAGGATCGCGGTATTCTTCTGCTAGTCCATGATAGGCTTTAACTTGGTAGTATTCTTTTGAAGGATCAAGATCGTCCAAGAGCAAAACGGTAGAATTAACAGAGCCGTATTTTTCACGAACCACCGCCATAAATGTTTCGAGAAGTGGTTTCATTTGAAGAATGTTGCCTAGTCCTTTTCCGGATTGGAGAAGAGCGCGCATTTCAAAAATTAAAATGTCCTGACGAATAGATTTGTCTTTGTAATATTGAATATCTTCCACGGGTGCTTTTGTTGTTTTAGACATTTATCTTCCTCAATCATATTTAACGGAAAAATAATGACGCTTCTTAAAGTTAAATTTTAATTAAGGGATTGTTATTTAATGTCTATGCCTTCAAAACAACTTCACTCACAAGTTTTCGAATGCCTTCAAAAATATCGCTTAAGTTTGCATCGTCATACATGTAGGCAGGTGTTGTGTAAATTTTATTTTTTTCATCAACACAGCATTCGTTTGCGTGAGAGTGGGTGTGTTTGTGACCGAGTTTTTCGATGGATTGCGCAACTTCTCCGCCAGCTCCAACAGTTAAATTGAAATTCTTATGAGGAAAGGCAAGTGCGACAATCGCAGGAGCAATACAAACTGCCCCAATTGGTTTTTTGGCCGCATAAAAGGCCTGAAGTTTTTCTTTGAGCTCAGGAATGACATTTCCCTCAATACCTTTGCTTGCAAAATCACATAAATTTTTAGCGGCACCAAATCCACCAGGGAGAATAATCGCATCAAATTCGGAAGGATTGAGTTCAGAGAGGGCTTTAACTTTTCCGCGTGCAATACGAGCGGCTTCAACGAGTTGATTGCGGCTTTCGTTCATGGGGTGTCCCGTGAGGCAATTGATGACGTCTTTTTGGGGAGCGTCGGGTGCGTAGCATTGAACATCTACAGGGTGTTGGCTTAGGGCCCACAAGACGCCTACGGATTCTCGAATTTCGCTTCCGTCTTTAAATCCGCTTCCACAAAGAACAACCGCAATTCTTTTTCTCATCGTCATGAAAAATGTTATACACATCACATGGTACAAGGCAAAGTGACCCTCCGTGAAATCAGTCGCAAGCTGGAAATGGAATTCAATCAAAAAGACGAATGGGTTCAGAAGGCTCTCGAAAAATCAGCCCCCCACAAGGACATCAGTGGAAAAACTCCCTCAGAATGGGCGGCTGGCTCTGTCTGCTCTGGTGATCTTCGTATTGAGCGCTTAGACCCCGAATATACGGTTGAGGGCCATTTTAAGGCGCGTGTGCCGGTTTTATGCCCTCGCTGCACCGAGGAGGGGACCGTGGCTCGTGAAGGCGATTTTCGCCTTTTTATTCGCCCTCAGGGAGCCCATGAGGTGAACGAAGAGGGTGATGATCCTGATTACATTTTCTTAAGCACACCTTGGTTAGATATGGTGGAAATTCTCTCTGAACAGCTGGTTGCAGCTGAGTCTTTGGTAGAGCGACCCGATCAAGATTTAGCGGGAAAGGCTCATGAATGTGACCTTTCTAAAGACTTTGAAAAAGCATCCGCTCAACAAAACTTAACTCAAGCTGAGCTAAGTACTGGACAAAACGACTCAAAAGCGCGAAACTCACCCTTCGCAGTTCTTGGTAAATTAAAAGAACTAAAAGGTTTAAAAAGAGGTAAATGAAATGGTAGTACCTAAGAAGAAAACGTCTCGCTCAAGAAGAAATCAGCGTCGTGCACACGACTTTTTAGTTCCTAAGGGCTTTAGTATTTGCAAAGAAACTGGAGAGGTTGTTCCTCCTCACCGCGTAAGCCCTATGGGTTGGTACAAAGGAAAAAAGATTTTCCAAACTAAAGCTGAACGTAAAGCGAAGTAGTTTTTTACTTTTCTTGAAATTTAATCTTAAGCTTTTATGAAATACGGCTCAAGAATCATCAGCACAGGTTTAGGTAAGCCAAGTCTTAAATACACAAACGACGATCTCTCTAAAATCGTAGAAACAAATGATGAGTGGATTCGCACTCGCACGGGAATCAGAGAGCGTCGATTCATTGATTTTGAAAACGGTGAAACAATCACCGATCTTTGCGTCAGAGCGGCTGAGCAGGCACTTGAGCGCGCTCAACTAAAAGCCTCTGATATTGATCTCGTTTTAACGGGCACAATCTCTGCCGAAACTTTTATGCCAAATAATTCAGCTCGAGTGATTGGGCGTTTAGGAATGAATGGCATTGCGGGATTTGATCTAAGTGCTGCGTGCGGTGGGTTTTTGTTTGCTCTTCATACAGCAAATGCCTTGATTCAAAGTGGCGCGCACAAAAAAGTGTTGATCTTTGGCGCGGATGTTTTGTCTTCAGCTCTTAATATGAAAGATCGAACGACGTGTGTGCTTTTTGGGGATGGTGCAGGTTGCGCCATTCTTGAGCGTGTTGAAAATCCCAACCCTCTTAAAGACTCTATGGTTTTGGGATCTAAAATTTATACAGATTTTGATGCAACGGATGCGTTGACTGTTAATGCAGGCGGAAGTCGAGCGCCTACTTACAGGCATGACTTACACGAAAAACATTCACCTTTTGTTCAAATGAATGGGCAGGATGTTTTTAAGCATGCGGTTAAGGGTATGGTTCAAGCCGCAACTGAATTGCTTACGGAGCTTAAAGTTCCCACCTCTGAAATTAAATGGTTTGTTCCGCATCAAGCTAACTTGCGAATCATTGAAATGACTGCGAAGTACCTGGATTTCCCTATGGATCGAGTTTTTGTGAATATCGATAGATGGGCCAATACTTCTGCGGGCACAATTGGAATTGCTCTTTCAGAAATGCAAGAACAAAACAAATTGCAAAAGGGTGATCTTATCTTGATTGATGTTTTTGGAGGCGGCTTTAATTATGGTGCGGCTCTGGTTCGTTGGTAGGTTCGCTGCTAATTTATAAAAAATATGAAAGCACAAAGTCTTGTTGTTTTTCCCGGCCAAGGAAGTCAGTTTCCAGGCATGGGAAAATCTTGGTTTGAAAATTTTCCACTTTACCGTGAAGCTATTGAAGAAGCTTCTGATGCTTGTTCCTTGGATTTCAAGAAATTGAGTTTCGAAGCAAGCGATATCGAGATTCGCGATACAGAAATCGCTCAGCCTTTGATTCTCACTGCGTCTTGCGGAATGTGGAAAGTTTTGAATTCTGTTTTTGGATTTCAAGAAAAAGTTGAGGCAAAAATTTATGCGGGACATTCACTGGGCGAGTACACAGCTCTCGTTTGTTCAGATGTATTGAGTTTAAAAGAGGCTGCTTCCACTGTTATGCTTCGTGGTCGCTTTATGAAAGAAGCGTGTCCTATCGGTTTGGGTGGAATGCGTGCTTTGATTTTGCGTGAGGCTGTTGGGCGAGAGAAACTTCTCGAGCTTTGTGAAGTTGTGAGCAAGCAATCTAAGTTGATTGCTCTTGCTAATTGGAACACAGATACGCAAGTGGTGTTGTCTGGCTACAATGATGGCCTCCAGTATCTCGATACTCTCGTCGGAAAAGATGAGTGGAAGTGGGTGCGAAGGAGTATCCCTCTTGAAGTGAGTGGGCCTTTTCATTCTCCGCTTATGGAAAAAGCGACTGAAAAACTTGGGCTCGTTTTGGAATC
>JBILWH010000126.1:0-4820 GCA_044370015.1 Bdellovibrionota bacterium
CCTCGTTCTTGAGTCCTGATACTGTCTTTTTCTAGAAATGACACTCTTTCAGCGTGCACTTAAAAGAGAAGCTCTTCCGACTCCTCCCGTATGGATGATGAGGCAAGCAGGTCGATACCATAAGCATTATCAAGCTATGAAAGTGAAACATTCTTTCATAGAGCTTTGCAAAAACCCAGTTTTGGCTGCTGAAGTTGCCATGGGTCCAATTGAAGAATTTGATTTTGATGTTTCTATTCTTTTTAGCGATCTTTTGTTTCCTTTAGAGGTTTTGGGGATGCCGCTCAAGTACGAGCCAGGCCCTGTTTTGGGTTGGCACTTAGAAAATGAATCTCAACTTTTGGGATTTCAAAAAGTTGACGAGGCCTTGAAGGGTTTGGAGTTTCAAGCTGAAGCTGTAAGGCTTACGCGTGAACGTCTTCCCAAATCCAAATCATTGATTGGTTTTGTGGGGGGTCCCTGGACGCTCTTTATGTACGCTGTGGATGGTTCTCATAAAAGTAGCTCGTTGAAATCTATTCAAGAACCACAGTTATTCCAAAAATTTTGCGAATTCATGACTCCTCTTTTGAAAGCTAATATTGATCTGCAATTAAAGGCGGGTGCAGAAGCTGTAATGATTTTGGATACAGCGGCGGGCGAAGTTTCGGTCGATTTTTTTGAGCGTTATATTGCCCCACAATTAAAATATTTAGCCAAAGAACAAGTGGGTTATTACATGAAGGGCGGCACTGCCGATCATTATTCAGTGATTCGAGATTTTCCTTTTGCAGGTTTTGGCTATGATCATCGTTTTGATCTAGCAAAAGTTTTGAAAACAACTCAAAAAGGTTTTGTTCAGGGAAATTTCCATCAAAACTATATGAACGGAACAGAAGCAGAGTTTGAGAAAAATTTTGAAGCTTTTGTCGCTCCTCTCAAAAAACTAACTCTTCAAGAACGTGCGGGATGGGTGGCGGGTCTTGGTCATGGAATACTTCCTCAAGCAAAAGAAGCAAATGTTCATCGTTTTGTTAAAGAAATAAGAAGAATCTTTCGGTAAATGTTCACAACTTAAACAATATTTTGAAAGAAAAAAAATTGAATCACAACGAAGAAAAAATCAAAATCATTGGAGCAGGTTTTTCGGGACTTACTCTTGCCTATTATTTAAAAAAAGCAAACCCTTCCTTAATAATCACTATTCACGATGAAGCAGAAAGTGTTGGGGGCTTACTTCAAAGTGTTCAGACTCCTTATGGGTTAGTTGAAACAGCGGCGAATGCGATTCTTGATAGCGAAGAAATCAGGGATCTTGCTAATGATGTTCAAGTCGAAATGCTTGAGGCAACAAAGGGGATTAAGAAAGCTTATTTTTTAAATCAAGGAAGACTTCGGACATGGCCTTTAACGTTATCAGAAACAATTTTTCTATTACCGAAATTTTTGCGTTTTCTATTTAATCGAAATTCCTTTGCCCCCCAAGACTTTGAAAGTGTTGAGCAATGGGGAAATCGAAACTTAGGTGTTCCTTTTACTCAAAAACTTCTCGATGCGGCTTTAGCAGGAATTTATGCGAGCCGCGTACAGGATTTGAGCGCACGACTTATCTTTTCTAGATTTTTTAGGTTTCGTACAAAAAGCTTTTTTAAAAAAAGAAAAAAGAAGAAAAAAATACAAAGTATCGCTCCTGTTTTGGGAATGCAGTATTTGTGTTTCCAACTGAAAGAGTACCTTCAAAGTCAAAAGGTAGATTTTGTTTTAGGTAAAAAATTTCAGCTTGATCAAAAAAGTGAAAATGAGAAAGTTATATATTGTGGTTCTTTAGGAGGAGCTCAGCAATTCTTTAAGAACTTTGATCTTGTAAAAGAAACTTACAAAGACTTTTTAACTCTTCCCTCTTTACCTGTTTCTAAAACGACTTTGTTTTTTAATTTAAACAGTTCAAAGAAAACACCTCATTCTTTTGGTGTCTTGTTTCCACGTGTAGAGATGCGACCTTTTTTGGGTGTTTTATTAGACACAAAAATTTTTAAAAGAAAAGACAAGTTTTATTCTGAAAGCTGGATATCAAACGAAGATTTTACGGATTTAAAAGCCGCTCAGTCTAAGATTTTGAACGAAAGACAATATCTCTTTAAAAGCAATGAAGATCCCCTTATGGGGCACCTTAAGAGTTGGCAGAAAGTTTTGCCCTTGTATGGTGATGTCTTGAATCGTTTTTTACTCGATCAATGGCCACAGATGCGTCGTGATTTGGCTAAAAATGAGATTTACGTTCACGGAAATTATCTTGGCCACCTAGGGCTTTCTCGACTAATTTTGGAATCCAAGAATATGGCTCAATCATGGCAGGTGAAAAAAAAATGAAAAAAGGTATTTTATTAAGTAACTTAGGAAGTCCCTCTGCTCCCACGCCCGAAGCTCTTAAGGTTTATCTTGATCAATTTTTGATGGATCGTTATGTGATCGATTTGCCCTACCCCTTAAGAGCCTTGCTTGTGCGTGGGATTATTATGCGTACTCGTCCTAAGAAATCGGCTCACGCATATGAAGTGATTTGGACTCCAGAGGGCGCTCCTTTGGTGGTGACTACTGATAAGCTCACTCAGAAAGTACAACAAGCTTTGGGCTCTGAGTACTCTGTAAAGTTTGCGATGCGCTACGGACAGCCTTCGTTTCAAAATGTTTTGGATGAATTCAAAAGCGAAGGCATCACGGATGTTGCCTTGCTCCCTCTTTATCCACAATGGGCGTATGCTTCCACTGGATCTACTGAGGCACACATCAAAGAACTTAATCATTCTGTAAAAGTATCAAAGCAGTTAGACCCCTACCCCGATGATCCAGACTTTATTGGATTGTGGCTTAAGCGTTTTCAGGAATGCAAGATTCCAAATGATTCTTTGAAGACACATTATATTTTTAGTTTTCATGGAATCCCCGAGCGACATATCAAAAAAAGAACTCCCAATTGTGGAACTTGTCATTTTGACAAAAGCTGCTGTTTAGCTGCGACGGCTCCCAAGTTTTGCTACCGATCTCAGTGTGAAAAAACAGCTCTGGCAATCGCTCGCGCTATGGGATTGAGTGAAAGCCAATACACGGTGACCTTTCAATCACGCTTGGGTTTAGACCCGTGGCTTAAGCCTTATACAGATAAGGTTATAGTTGAGCTTCCAAAGCAAGGTGTGGAGCGTTTGGTGATGTTTAGCCCAGCATTTACAGCTGATTGCCTTGAGACGATCGAGGAATTGGGAGTGCGCGCTAAAGAAGATTTTCAAGATGCGGGTGGGAAGGAATTCTCTCTTATCCCAAGTCTTAATGCGGGCGATGATTGGGCAGCGTTATTGGCACAATGGGTTCGCGAAGATAAACACTTCGCAAAACCCAATTGGCTTTAGGTTAATAGTTAAATTAGCAATCTAAAATTACAACTGTAATTACAACTGTGTGAAAGGTAGGAATTTGCGGGCGCCTTTTGCAAGGATTCCCACGTAAGCTTTGTCTGCCAAGCTTTCAGGTTTGCAGCGGCTTGTTCCTACTTCACGATGGCGAAGGATTTCTCCTGTGCGAGGATTTCCGATAATTGTATCGAGAATCCAAGGGTCTTGAGTTCCTTTGCGATGAGCGTTTGCACCTACGGGAGCATCGCCAAAATCGCCAAACTTCAAAAGGAATGAGCGCTCACAACGTGAAGCCCAACTTGCTTCGCTGTCTTCAATGTAATGCAATTTTTGACGAAGTTCTTCATCTGCTTCGCGACACACAATTCCCACGATTCCTTGGCAAGAAGCAGGCATCATGAGTTCAGGCTGAAGAGCCACGTAATAGCGAGGAGAAATATTCAAGCGGCGAAGGCCAGCCCAAGAAACAATCAAGGCATCAAGTGCGCCACGATCTAATTCTTTAAGGCGCTCTTGAAGAGGGCCAGGCGTTGGAATGATCTCAACATCACTTCGCAAATTACGAATTTGCATAATACGTCTTTGAGATCGAGCTCCCACGCGAGCGTTTGTCGGTAATTCTTGAATCGCTCCATAAGTTGCTCGAGTGATCATCGCATCGCGAGGGTCTTCGCGAGTCAGAGCCGCACCAATGATGAGTCCTTTAGGAAGTTCAAGGGGAATTTCTTTCATGTTATGAACTGCCAATTCGATTTGGTTGTTGAGTAACATGTCGAAAGTATTTTGAGTCACAGCTTTTCTGTGTTGCTCATAAGGAACGTCTTTAAAGTAAGCAGAACTATGGTCTGTGACTTTTACAACGTTTGTGATTTCTAGCTTGTCTTTTTTGTAACGATCCATGAAAGCATTGCTAAAGTCGCTTCGAATAGCACGAGCTAAATCAGAATCGCGGCAAGCAATACGATAAGTTCCAGGAACAAATACAGGCCCTGTAGATTGTTTTTTGATGTCTAAACGCTTTCCATCATCTTTTTTGATTGGGAAAGATCCAATAAAATCAAAGCCCCCACTTGGTTTTTTCTTAGAGCTAGTGGGAGTTGATGTCGTGGAGGGAGCAATAGATGTTCGACTCAAAACACTTGATCGAGAGCCAAGGACAGAGAGTCGGCTGAGCATAGGAGATGCAGGTTTAACAGTTTTTGAAGAGACATTTTGGCTATTTTTTGTGGCCATTCTTTAAATTACCTCTTTCGATATTTGGGTGACGTTAGTCACCGCTTTTATTTGAACTTCAGAGGGACTTTTCGCGATCTTTTCAACGACTTCTAATTCTAAGGCATCTAGGCTTGCGCATAGTTGCTTTAAAAATTGTTGCCCCTCTAAAGGACCTAACTCGTTGGATTTAGTTATTAGGATGTGTCCTAATTTTGCCCA
>JBILWH010000127.1:0-4802 GCA_044370015.1 Bdellovibrionota bacterium
GAATCAATTTTCCGAGAAGCCTCGTCCCACGTTCTTCCACGAACATCACAAATAAAACTTCCAATTTGTGCTTTTGATTGAGCAAGAACTTGAGTTTTTGTACCTGATTTTCTTTTTTCAACCCCAAGCCAACTCTTGCGACTTTGATCGAAGCGAAGTTTTTCTTCATTCGTCACATCAAAAACCCGCTCAACACCCACTCGAGTTTTAATCTCTCCCACTTTTACAGAAACCGTGGCTTTTGAATTCGCTTGAGCCTGAAAATCTTCTTCCACCTGACCCATTCCAAGTCCTGCAATTTCCACGATCATTCCTTTTTTTAAAATTTGTGGATCAATTCCTCGCTTCGGCTGAACAAAAGGGACATCTTCAGAGCTTAGTTTTTTTAATTCCTGAGTTTTTTGAGAAATATCCTCAAAAATATCCGTAGATTCTTTGCCCTCATTTTTTAAAGAAAGAATTTTTCCAGCTAATTCTTCTCGAAGTGCTTTAAAGTCACGGAGTACTTCTTTTGCTTCTTCCCTTGAAAGAGTTCTCAGTTTTTCTTCAGCAAGTTCCTTCAGACGTTGGAGCTCTTTATCTTTTTGCTGAAATGATTTTTTTGATTCTTCAACTTCCAGCAATTTATCTTCAAAATGTTTTCGACTTTTTTCTAAATTCTTAAGTGCTTTGGTAAGATCTTTTGAGTCGTCTCCCAACAATTGTCGCGCGCGAGTTAAAACTCCTTGAGGAATTCCAAGACGATCTGCCGCATCGAGCGCAGAAGATTCCCCCGGAACGTCCATAACAATCTTAAACAGAGGCGTTCTTTTTTGAGTATTATAAGCCATCGAGGCGACTCGACATCGCTCATCTGCCAGCGCCATTACTTTGAGCGCACCGTAGTGAGTTGTCACAAAAACCCGCACACCTTTTTCTAAAAAATATTCAATTACGGCGCGCGCAAGCGCCTGACCTTCTTCAGGTGCGGTTCCTGTAGCAATTTCGTCAATGAGCACCAAATCGCCAGGTGAAGCTTCTTTAAAAATTCGGCTTAAAGAATGAATATGGGCTGAAAAAGTAGAAAGTTTTTCAAAAAGATTTTGATCATCGCCCATCTCGGCAAAAACTTTTTTTAATTCAAAAGGAACTTTGGCAGATTTTGCACAAACAGGAATTCCCGCTCTAGCAAAAAGAAGAGCCATGCCAACACTTTTTAAAAGAACCGTTTTTCCACCTGTATTGGGACCCGATAAAATTAGCGCCTCTTTCCATTCCAAGCTGTTTGAGACAACTTTTGTTTGTAGCGACAAAAGAGGATGCGCTAAGTAATCAAACGATAAGTCATCACTCTGTGAAGCCACACAAAAGTTATCCCACTTCGAAACAACTCGAGAAACTGCTTGCAAATAATCTGCAAGCGCGAGTTGCTCTTGGTTGGTGATAAAAAACGGCACAATATCTTTTGAGCGATCGACGACTTGAGCAAGAATTCGCTCAATTTCTATTTCAATTTCACGCTCGGTAACTTTGAGTTGATTGTTGAGATCAACAATCGCTTGAGGTTCCACAAAAATTGTTGATTCAGTTTTTGAAACATCATGAATGATTCCGGGCATTCGTCCCTTGTAATTATTTTTAACAGGAAGGACATAGCGACCATCACGCAAGGTCACATAATTATCACGCATGATTTCTGCAAGATGAGGATCTTGAAGATAATCCTTCAAGCGATCATCAATACGATTTTTTAAATCGCGAGCCATCATCCTTAGAGCGCGCAAATCCTCTGAAGCAGAATCAGAAATTTCTCCGTGCTGATCGATGAGAGGGAAATGAACATCACACCAATCCTTTAGGGGATCGAGCAAATTTAAAACTTTCTGTAACGAAGCTAACTGACTTGTTTGAACAACCGATCTTAAACTAATAACACCCTTTTGATTGCGAATGACTTGAGCAAACTCCTCAACGCTGATCGCGCCCCCACGAGCCATTCGCTTGTAGACCATATTCAGGTCAGATAAATCACCCAGAGGAAGTTGCTTTTCCTTAGATTGAAGAGCCACTACATCAATAATGGCTTCGGCGATCGTAGAAGATTTTTCTCTCTCCCAAAAGTCAGGACGAAAAACTGAAATAAAAGATTGGCCCATAGGGCTTTGGGCCTTTTGAGTAAGAATTTCCAAAAACCGATTCCACTCTAAAACATCAAGGGTTTTCTCAAAAGCTGTCGTCACGGGTGTTTTCTCTCTATTTTTTGCATTCTCTCTCTATTTTTCAAAACTGACAAAGATTGTTTTTGATTTCAAAACCAAAAGCTCACCTTCTGTAGCTCCTTTTGGCTTTTTTAAATAACGACGCTCGGTATAGTCTACAGGAATCCACGATCCTCTCACTTTTGAATGTTTCACGGCCACTAACGCCGCTTCTTGCAACACGACTTGTGAGGCTTCATCTTTTGCCCCAAAACCTTTTTGCCCTCTTCGAAGCCAAACATGGCCCCCTTTTTGGCCCCGAACATGAAACCATAGATCACGACTCTGAGCCTGACGATACAGCTCATCGTTCTCTGTGGCCCTTCGACCAACCACAAGCTCCAAATCATTTGCAATTTTTTGAACAGTTCCTATCTTACTTTGTTTTTTTGTTTGTCCTTGATTTGTTTTTTTCTTTTGAAAGGACTCTTGAGTTGTTTTTACTTCATTTTCTCTTGCCACCTCAAAAAGACGCTCTTGAGCCTTTTGTACTTTTCTCTCATGCCTTTTAAGAAGTTGCTTCATGCGATCGAGAGATGTTTTTCGATATTCTTTTTTAAACACTACACCCTTTATCTCAAAAAGCTTTGCTAAAAAATCTTTTGTCCACCCAGGAAGAACCGAGCATTCCTCACCCCACATAGTAGGATTCTCTAAAAAGAAACGAATAGCTTTTTCATTATGCAAAATCCAATCTTGAGCTTTTTTTAAATCACTCTCTATATTTTGCAGAAGTTTTTTTTTCTTTGAAGAATCTTGCGCAACTAAAATTTGCTTCGAATTTTTATCATCAAAATCTTTCAATTTTAATTCTTCGAGAGAGGCCCAACGAGGGAGTGCTTGTTGATAGTCTTTTCGCCCTTCTACATTAAGGACACACGCTTTTTGAGCAAGATCCCACCTCATCGAACGATCGCCAAAATCAAAAAGAATTTCTCGACCCGTTTCACTTACCAATACAGACTGCAATAAATGTCCTACAAAATGAGCCTTTAGATAGAGAAGCAGCGGTGTTTTTTTAGCGAGAAACTGCTCCTTTTGGAATCTATTGAGCGAGGTCACACGCAGACTGCCTTCAAGGTATCCAAAAGCCCGTTCTCTCAGATGAGGATAAAAGTCTAAAACAATGATTTCTTTGAGATTTTCTATAGAGAAAAGTCGTGCGTTTTGAAGCTTCAAAGGAGCCCCAAAACTCTTGACTTGATGCATTAATTCTTGTACCTTCTGGGAAGCTTTTTTACAGAAAGCAGTTTGAGAGGTATCTTCATTTTCCATGGCGACTAAAAAGAAAGCAGCTCCTAAAGCTAAAAGCAAATCCTCTGCAGGCTCAAGCCCTGCAGCAAAGAAAAAACCCGCCCAGAGCAGCAAAGCCAAAACTCCTGCTCCTAAGGTTGTTGCAAAAGCTGCTTCTACTAAAGCAAGGTCCCCCAAAGCAGTCCCTGCAAAAAAAGTTGCTGCAGAAAAATCGCCTGCTCAAAAAACAGCTCCTCAAAAAGCTCTGCATTCCAAAGCTCCTCTGGCTCCAACGATAGAGCAAAAACGCGATCAAGCTGCAGAAGCTGTGAAAGCAGCTCTTGAAGCTTCTAAAAAACTTAAAGAAACAACAGAGGAAGACGAATTCGACCCGGAAGCTTTTTTTGCGGCTTCTGGTGGAGAAGGACTTTTCAAAGCACACACGATGCGAAAAGAACGCGTTGATGTGAACCTTGATATTCGCTACCGAATTATGGAAAAAGGCCCTATCGTTCATCACGCAGAATTGATGAACCTTTCAAAGACAGGACTTTGTCTTCGAACCAAAGACGTGTTCAAAGCTAAAACTGTTTTAAGAATTGAAATTCCTCTCCCTCACACGGCAGAACTTTTTTCTGTTCAAGCGGCAGTTGTTTGGAGCCAAAAGATGGCTGCTCCCGAGTTTGGTGACGCCATCCATACGGGTCTTCACTTCATGCCCATGAATCAGGCAAAACAAGCCGTGATCAATAACTTCATCCAACAACGTCGCGACGAAATTATCATGGCTAAAATCGGTCTTGATAAATTTACCGATGTTGTGCCCGTAGCTGGCCTTGATTAAGTAACAAGCTTCTTCTTTAATTATCTCGAGGAGATAATTATGAAAAAACTTGGCTTAATGACTTGTCTATTGCTTTCACCTTCTGCATTTAGCGCGGTCTATGCACTTGATCCCACTCACACAACAGTTGGATTTGAAGTGATTCACTTGGGAATTTCAAAAGTCCCTGGAAAATTCAAAGAGTTCAAAGGAACTTTTGAGTTTGATGAAAAGTCTCAAACGTTGAAAGATTTGAACGTCGAAATCAAAACAGCATCCATCAACACAGAAAACACTGATCGCGATGGACATTTAAAAGGTGCTGATTTTTTTAATGTTGAAAAGTTTCCTGTTTCTACATTCAAAATCACAAAACCTGTAAAGCTTGACGGAAAACCCATCAAAGGCGAACTCACTCTTCTGGGCAAAACTCAGGACGTGACTCTCAACGTGAAATACAACGGCAGCGCAAGTATGGGTGGCACTCAAAAAACTGCTTTTGATGCTCA
>JBILWH010000128.1:0-4773 GCA_044370015.1 Bdellovibrionota bacterium
TAATTGAAAGGTACTTTTCTCCACCGTCTTTTATTATGATACGGTTTTTTGAGAATTTAAAAAAAGCTTCTTCACATCCTTTTACAAATCTTTCGTGCAACTCAATGATGATATTATTTATCTTGTTTAAAGAATTAGAATCGTTTCTGAATAAATCAAGCTCAGCGCCCTCAATGTCAAGTTTAAGTATGCCAATATCTTCTAAGTTGATTCCTAGAGATGAAATGTTAAATGCTGGAGTTTCATGCAAAATTGAAAGGTTTTTATTGTTTAAATGATTGTTGATGACAGTAAATCCCCATTTATCATTATTAGGGTCTTTTAAAAGAACTTTTTTTTCATTACTAGCAATCAAAGCGCCATAAATTACACGGATGTTTTTGAATTCTTTTATGTTTTCTTTTAATATCTTTAAGTTTTCTAATGATGGTTCAATCGTTATTATTTGAGCATTAGGGAAAATTTTAGCGAATGCAATAGCGGCAGTTCCTATGTATCCGCCAGCATCAACAATATAGCCCTTAAAATCACGAGGAAGAACATAGCGTAAAATTTCAAATTCCTTTAAGCAGCTAATTGCAACAATAAGGTCAGGGGTTCCTTTGCGTATTGATACTTTTGTGCCGCCAATCTTTATTTTTAAAAGTGTGCCTTTAGGTTTCAATACATACTTTATGTAAGATAAAATTCCAATGTGTCTTGCAGAATTGGGTAGTCTATTGTTTAGCCATTTCAACAGCTTATCCATACTAATTATACTATACTGTAAATATAATACAGGTTGAGACTTTTTTTTATCATTATTGTCTTAACCAAGAAAAACAATGATTGTTGTTATCCTCTAAACTTGTTAATTAAGTGATAAGAGAGTTTTACATTAAGGTTAAAGGATTGAATCATGACTCAAGAAGAGGCGCTTAAATTTATTGATGAAAAAGTTAAAGGCAATGATGTTGTTCTATTTATGAAAGGAACAGCGGATTTTCCGATGTGCGGCTTTTCGGGGCGTGTTGTGCAGATTTTAAGAACTCTGGGAGTGAAATTTGAAAGCGTAGATGTGCTCGCAAATGAAGCTCTACGAAGTGCAATCAAAGATTACACAAGCTGGCCAACCATTCCGCAGCTTTATGTAAAGCAAGAATTTGTAGGTGGCTGTGATATCACCACTCAGATGGCTCAGTCGGGCGATTTGCAAAAGCTACTTGCTGAAAAAGGCATAGGGCATGGACAAAGCGTATAGTCCCGAGATTCATGATTCAAAATGGCAGCAGCTTTGGGATAAAAAACAAATTGCAAATCCGGATGTTTCGCACGCTTTGCATCCCAGTCCCTTGAAGGAAAAATTCGTTTTGATGATGCCTCCGCCCAACGTTACGGGCGTTTTGCATCAAGGCCATGCTTTGATGCTCACTCTCGAGGATACGCTCACTCGTTGGGAGCGTATGCGTGGAAAAAAGACGCTTTATCTGCCAGGCACAGATCACGCTTCGATTGCGGTTCAAATGCAAGTTGTGAAGCACCTAGCTTCTAAAAAAATTGAATACAAAAGCTTGGGTCGCGAAGGCTTTTTGAAAGAATGCTGGAAGTGGATTGAGGAATATCGCGAGAGAATTTTCAGTCAAATTCGAGCAATGGGCGTGAGTTGCGATTGGTCTCGCGTGAAATTCACGATGGATGAAGATCTCAATCGTTCAGTGAATCACGCCTTTGTTCAGCTCCATAAAAAAGGATCCATTTATCGAGCCCAAAAGCTTGTGAACTGGTGCCCAAAGTCGCTCACCGTTTTGAGTGATTTGGAAGTAATTTTTGAAGAGCGTGAAGGTTCCATTTGGCACATCCGCTATCCGCTTAAAGATGATCCTTCTCAGGGAATTGTCGTGGCTACCACTCGCCCAGAGACCATGTTGGGAGATACAGCAGTCGCTGTGCATCCCGATGATGAACGTTACAAGAAATTAATTGGTAAAAAACTTTTGCTTCCTTTCACAAATAGAGAAATTCCAATTTTAGCGGATTCTTTTGTGGATCAAAGCTTTGGTTCGGGCGCGGTGAAAATTACTCCTGCCCATGATTTTGCTGACTTTGATGTGGGTCAAAGACATGGTTTGGCGTTGATTAATATTTTCACTCCTGATGCAAAAATTGTTACAGGTCTTCCATCCGAAGCCGCAAATTTTGCAGGGCTTGATCGTTTTGAAGCGCGCAAGAAAATCACAGTACTGCTCGAAGAGCGCGGTCTTTTGGTAAAAGAGGAAAAACACAAAAATCGGATTGGAATTTCTGAGCGCGGTAACGTTCCTGTTGAGCCTTATTTAAGTTATCAGTGGTTTTGCAAAATGGACGGCATGGCAAAAGCCGTTGTTGAAGATCTTCAAGAAGAAGAATTTCGTTTTGTTCCTCATGAGTTTCACAACCAATTCATGCGCTGGATGGAAAACATTCGCGACTGGTGTGTGTCTCGACAATTGTGGTGGGGGCATGCGATCCCTGCTTATCATTGCTCAAAGTGCGCTCATGTCGAAGTGAGCGAAACAGTTGTGGTGAAGTGTCCAAAGTGTTCTGCCACCATGACAGCAGACACGGATGTTTTGGATACGTGGTTTTCATCGGCTCTTTGGCCTTTTTCAACTTTGGGTTGGCCCGAGAAAACTCAAGACATGAAGGAATTTTATCCGACGCAGGTTCTTGAAACTGGTTTTGATATTTTATTCTTTTGGGTCGCTCGAATGCTCATGATGGGTAAAGAGTTTACGGGTGTCGTTCCTTTTAAAAATATTTACATGCATCCCCTTGTTCGTGATGAAGACGGACAAAAAATGTCTAAAACCAAAGGGAACGTGATTGATCCTCTAGAGATTATTCAAACGGTGGGTGCGGATTCTTTGCGTATGACGTTGAATGCTTTATGTGTTCAGGGTCGCGATTTGCGTTTGTCTGTTGAGCGTATTGAAGGGTACAGAAACTTCATCAATAAAATTTGGAACGCCTCTAAGTTTGTGATGATGGAAAGTTCCCAAGTAACTTTGAAAGATCTTTCCTCCGAGATGAAAGAGGATCTTCCTGCAAGATGGATCCTCGCTCAGCTTGACCGATGTGCTTTTCAGGTAAATCGTGCGTGGGAAGAGTTTCGCATGCAAGAAGCTTCAGAAGCGATTTATCATTTCTTTTGGAATGATTTCTGTGATTGGTTTTTGGAAATTTCAAAAACCAAACGTAAAGAGTACCAGCCTCTTCTTGTGCATGTTTTAACGGAATCGTTAAAACTTCTTCATCCTCTGTGTCCTCATGTGAGCGAAGAGCTTTGGCATGAGTTAGGGGCTAGGGGGAATGATGAGTTTTTGGCCTTACAGAAATTCCCAGAAGGAAAAAATGTTGAAGAAAGCACTGAGTTTTTATTTTTGAAAGAATGGATTGGAGCTATTCGAACTCTTCGAAATGAAAGTCGTGTTCCTCTTTCAAAAGTGATTCCTGTTTATGTTGAGCTTAATTCTGTAGAAGAAAAACTTTTGAAACAGAATTTGCCTTGGGTAGAGAGTCTTTCCAAAACAAAATTATTTTTTGCTGCTGCAAGTGAAGCTCCTCATTCAATTGTCACACTTTCTTCTTTTGAAAAAGGTCGCACAATAAGTTTGAAGGTCCCCATGAGTGAGCTTGTAAATACAGACGAAGAAATTCAACGCATTCAAAAAGATCTCTCAAACCTCAACCAATATGTGAGTGGTTTAAAAGCTAAACTGTCGAATGATACTTTTGTCTCGCGTGCTCCTGCGAAAGTTGTTGAGACCGAAAAGGCCAAATTACTAGAAGCCGAAGAAAAAATTAAAAAGCTCGATGAAAATTTAAAACAGCTGGAGTCTTTATGAATTTAAAACCAAACATTTTTCAACTTCCTGTGACTTCTCTTGATCCCAAGCTTAAGCCTGTCGTCACAACTGTTCAGCCTCAAAGTGATGGGAGCTATTATGTAGGCCTTTTGTTTGCAAAACCTGCGCTACTAAAAGTAAAAATCGAAAAAGGAAATGTCATCGAAGCAAAAGATCAAGAAATTGAAAAATCTTTTGATCAAGATTTCTTAGGAATCACAGGTGGGCTCAGAGGAAATCGCGCTGGCGATACGGCTTTTGCTACTCTCCATCGTGGAGGTTCTTCTTTGTTTGGAATGTTCAAGAAGGCTCCTGCGGCTTTATCCACAGAAGAGCTTTTTATGGATCTTGCAATTAATGGAAATGCTCTTGGTTTTTCTTACAAGCACTCATTTGTACAAATTATCGATGGAAAGTTTCAGGTTCGTAGCTCTAAAGAAAGTGGCGCTCTCTTGGATGCGGCTTTGATTGGAGACTATGTTTTTGGTCTCACAGGTGGAGTTATTTACCGGGAGCCTTATTTGAATTCTGAGAAGCGTTATTTTTTGCGAGAAGATTTGGAGCCTAACTTTCGTTTTCATAAAGTAGAGGATGGGGTGTTTTGGTTATTAGGAGCTGAAGATCGCTTGATGAAGTTGGGGCTAACAGACAAAAAAGCTATGCCTACAACAAAGAAGCTCCCATCTTCTCCTTTTAGGGCTTCAGTTGATTGCTCTGTAGATTCTTGGCTTTATGGAATTGCGGGAGACACTTTTTTTCGGGTGCGCGTGAACCCAGAAAATCGCTTGGATGAATTGCAATCGATTAAAAAATTTGAAGGCACCTTGCCTTTGTCGCTAGCTTCTCAAGAAAATCTACAAAAAGAAAAGAATGCTGAAGGTCATGACTCCAAGACTTTGAAGAAAGGTCA
>JBILWH010000129.1:0-4748 GCA_044370015.1 Bdellovibrionota bacterium
CAGTGCTAAAAGTAAAAAAAGAGGGCAAGGGAAAGGTTCAGTTGTATAGTGATATATCTTTATGATCCCCGTCTTTGTTCAGAAAAGAAATCTCAGCTAAGAGAAAGTGACCTAAGCCAGGTTCACCAAAAACATCTAAGAGCTTTGCGCCCTGATTTGAATGAAAAAGTTCTTTTTTTGAATTTTTTGGGCCTTGCTGCAGTTTATAAAATTACAGCTACTCGACCCTTAGAGCTTTCTTTTGTCGAAAGTTCTATAAAAGAGGAGCCAAAGATTAAAACGCATCTTTATTTGGCTGCTCCTCTAGGTCCAGCTCTTGAGCAGGCGGTCGAGCAGGCAACCGAAACGGGTTATGATGTCATACATGTTCTTCGATCGAAGCATGTGCAATACGCAAAAAATAAAGAGCTAAATTTTAGTCGGATTAAAAGAATTGTTGAAGCTAGCTGCTTACAGTGCGGTAGGTTTTTTGCTCCAGAAATAAAAGAAGAAATGATTGATTTTTCATCTGCGCTCAAAGAAAGCTGTGATGATCTTTGTATTTTTGCAGACGAAACCAATGCGGGAGCTACTTGGGGATCTGGGGAGAAATGCACTTTAAAATTTAAAAGAAAAATCTCCGTTTTCATTGGTCCCGAAGGGGGGTGGGCTGAAGATGAGAGAAATGCTTTGCGTGAGCAAAGTACAGTCTTTTCTTTAGGGCCTCACATTTTAAGAGTTCCTACGGCGGTTGTTTCTGCTTATGTTCTTGCTTGGAAGGAAATTAAAAATGAACCTTAGCGAAGTTATTCATCAGATAGAAAAATTAAAAAAAGAAGGAAAAAAAATTGTTACCACTAATGGTTGCTTTGATGTGCTTCATCGAGGCCATGCCTATTACTTGATGGAAGCAAAAAAACTGGGGGATGTTCTTGTTGTTGGAATTAATTCTGATGAAAGCGTGAGGGGCTTAAAGGGAGTTGGACGTCCTATAAATAAAGCTTTAGATAGAGCCTATCTTCTTTCTCAGTTGAAAAGCGTTGATTTTGTTTTTGTTTTTGATGAGCCCCTTCCCAATGAGTTTTTAAAAAAAATTATACCTAATATTCACGTCAAAGGTGGGGATTATAAGGTGGAAGCTCTTCCTGAATATCCTTTACTTCAATTAATGGGAGCAAAGGTTGTGACCATCCCTTTTGTTGAGGGTTATTCAACCACTTCAACTCTTGAAAAGATGAAAAAGAAAGACTGACTAAAGTTTAGACAGTCACTCAAAATTACTTCGAAATTTGATTTTTAAAAGCCTTTTATAAGCGTTATGGCTGGCCTTCGTTTTGCACTCTTAAGAGAGACAAAAGGAAAGCCTTTGCTTGGAAAATCACGATATTACATTAAAAAATCTTTTGATTGTTGCCTTTCTTATTTTAGGTCTTTTTACGTGGTCAAGAGTTGATGTTTCTTTTTCATTTGATCGAGTGAAAAAACTTGAGAGTCCCGTTTCTTTTAATAAATCCTTCGAACGAAATCCTACTGCAACAATGGCAAAAGTCGAAAAAATTGTTATTCAAAAAAATATTATTTCAGAGTACAAACCTAATCTAAAGGTATTTGATTCCAAAAGGATTGAAAGCCCTTCGAATGTTGTATTTGATACAAAAATTCCAGAATCGTCTTTATCGGAAAATACCAAAACCAGTGACTTTGAAGCAACTCGAAATGAAATCACTGTTTTGATGGCTGCGGGAAAATTAGATGAAGCCTTAGATCTGGCTCGCTCCCGTTTAGATGAGAATGTTTCAACTTCGAAAGAAGCTCCCTACATGGGATATCTGCAAGATTTTATCATGCAAAACATGCATGATCCTGAAGAACAGTATGGCTTTACTTTTTTATCTATAAAAAATGCTCAAGATCCTGCAATAAGAAAACAGTTTATTGAAAAATTCTCTGTATATCAGCCGGAAATGGCAGAAGAAATGAAGCAAGAAATCAAAAGTTCTGGTTTGACCATTTAATTTAAAAAGTGTCTATCTTTACAGAAAATTAACATTCTGCCTCTTTTTAAGACATTTCTTTAAAGTCTCGTAACTCTTTAAGAACTTTCTATTTCTGTATGAATTTTAGAGAACTAATCTTTATTCATGTAAAGTTTTTTGGCACAAGTGCCGAAATTTTGCTCAGGGAGAAATGTATGAGTTCAATACAATGGGAAGATTTCGAGCGTATTCATGTGGTCAAGAAAATTAGAGAAGTTATTGGGAGTTGGTTTTCTGTTGATATACTTTTAGTAGACGATCAAGGAAAGATTCGAAATTCTTACAAGGGAGACGAGGCTCCTCGTGCAAACTTTTTAATGAAAAAAATACTTAATAACGACGTAGGTTGGGAATATCTGTCTCAAGTTGTTGAAAAGGTAAATGCTCAACTCATAAAGAGTAATCTTCGTTTTCATGAGTTTGTTTTTCTTCCCTCTGTTGAAGGTCTTGCAATTCCCATCGTTGTTGATGAAGAATATTTTGGAGCTGTTATCGCTCTTGGTTACCGTAAGGATTCAAGTGAGAAAGCAAATTCTGAATATTTATCACAAACTAAAGTTCTAGGTTTTAGTGATGGAGAAGCCCAAGAGGCTTATCGTGGATTAAAGAACATTTCTTCTCCCGAAACTCAGTACTTTCGTGAGTTGTCTGAGCTCGTTGCTCAGGAAATTGTAACCCTTCATAAAGAAATTTCCTCTCGAGATAACCGTATTCAAGAACTTAACCAGCAATTAGGCGGACGATATAAATATGAGAGTATGATTGGTAAAAGTAAGCCAATGCAAGATCTCTATTCGTTGCTTGATAAGATTAAGGCTTCTGAAAGCACAGTTTTAATTCAAGGTAAAAACGGAACTGGTAAGGAGTTAATTGCAAAAGCTATTCATTACAATTCTCCTCTAAAAGAGAAGGTCTTTCTTCCCCTAAACTGCGCTGCTTTTAATGATAACTTGTTGGAAAGTGAACTTTTTGGTCACGTCAAAGGCTCTTTTACAGGAGCGATTCGTGATCGAAAAGGCTGTTTTGAAATGGCCAATGGAGGAACGCTCTTCATGGATGAAATAGGTGATATTTCTCCGGCGATGCAAGTAAAACTACTTCGGGTATTACAAGATGGAACTTATACGCCTGTTGGGGGAACTGAAGTTAAAAAAACAAAGGTTAGGATTGTTGCTGCAACTAATCGTGATTTAAAAACGATGGTTGAAGATGGTAGTTTTAGGCAAGATTTATTTTATCGTTTAGCCGTAATTGGAATCACTGTTCCTGCTTTGAAAGATCGAAAAGAGGATATTCTTCTTTTAGCGGAACATTTCCTTGCAAAATCTTCGAAAGAAAAAGGAATGGATCCAAAGGTTCTCACAAAAAGAGCGATTGAAAAATTATATGATTTTGATTGGCCAGGAAACATTCGCGAACTTGAAAACGAAATGGAAAGGGTAACAGTTCTTGCAGGTACAGAGAAATTTATAGGCCCCGAAATGCTATCTTCTCGAATACGTGAATCTGAAGATCGTCCAAAATTTCAAGGAGATCGACTGGAAGGAAAACTCAAGGATGCTCTTGAGAATCTAGAAAGAGATATGATTCGTGAGGGTTTGCGGCGTACAGGTTGGAACAAGAGTCGGCTTGCTAAAGAGTTGGGAATTAGCCGAGCGGGTTTGATTATGAAAGTTGAAAAATACGATCTTGATAAGCGTAGGCTTACTCGCCCACTTGGAAAGACAGGAACAGAAGATTTCTAGTTTAAGGTACGATTTTATAGATAGTGAATTGATTGAATTCGCCATCAACACCTGCAGATTTTTCAATAACCTCTAAGCCCATTTGATGCAATGGGATTGGAAAGAGATGTTCGTTAGCAGCAATGATATATTTTGTTTCTTTAGTGCGTTTTACCACCGACTTTGTTCTTTCTATAAAAAGCTTTAGAGCCGGAGGACTAAAAGAATTAAAAAGAAAAATAGCCTTTGCTTTTTTAATTTCGGGTTCTATTTCAGGCTCTGAGGCATCCATCTGTTTGTTTTCAGTGTTTGGCAGTTTAAGTTTCTCGATGGCTTTATTTAAAAAGGCAGCTCTTTCTTGTACAAATTCAACTCCAGCGAATTTAAACTCTGGGTGTAAAATAGCTCCAGACATTAAGATTCTTCCCCAGCCAGAACCAACATCAAGAATGGTATCGTCTTTCTTGAGCGGAAGCTTCTGAAGACTTTTTTCTAGAATTTTAAGGGGGCTTGGGCCATATCCTGTTTGGTGACCTGATTCGGGATCAAGATAATTATTTGTTCCTTTAAGAGAGGCGTCTGCTCCTGTAATCCAATCTGGTAAACTATCAGGATGTAGGTCTGTTTCGTTATTTAAGCGGATCCATTCATCAAGAATAAATTTTGATTCTTTAAGTGATAGTTGCCCAGGCGATAGTCTTTTTTTTAATTTTATCCTTAATTCAATAATAGGGTGGGTAGCTTCTCTAAATTTTGAAAGATTTTTTTCATATAAATTTTTAGTAGATTCATGCATTTCAGGTAAAAGATGATTTTCAAAATTTAAAATAGCTGAATGTTCGTCAAGAACAGAATTTAAAACAGGGTCAGACTCAAGAGTCGCGATTTGTCTTGCGGTTTCTAAGGATATTTCGCTTTTGTTTTCGAGCTCTCTAAGTAAATCCACGTATTGGGGAGTAATCTTTTTAAGATGTTCCACTCGAGCTTCTATGGAGGCAGAAAAAATACG
>JBILWH010000130.1:0-4728 GCA_044370015.1 Bdellovibrionota bacterium
GTTCGTTCACGTCGCGTGGGTGGAGCAACTTACCAAGTTCCCACTGAAGTACGTCCTGAGCGCAAGCAAACATTGGCTTCTCGTTGGATCATCACTTACGCTCTCGAAAGAAGTGGCAAGAACATGTTTGAAAAGATCGCTGCTGAATTGATTGATGCCTCTGAAAACAAAGGTGGAGCCATCAAGAAGCGCGAAGACGTACACAAGATGGCAGAAGCGAACAAAGCTTTCTCTCACTTCAAGTGGTAGGTCGATAGCTTTAAGCTTAAAGCCTAGAAAATCGTTAATTCGATTTCTCTAGAGCGTTAATATAAAAATCAAAAACTTTACGGGTATCAATCGAACCCTGGGTCCTCGAAGAGGAATCAGAGTTGGGTTGGTACCCGAGTCGTTTTGAGTCTCTAAAAACTACCTCTAATGTCTCTCGAGAATAAAACTTTGAGGGAGCATGAGGACTTACAAGATCAAAAAATTCAGCATCAATAATCTTAACGACTCCAGAATCATCAACTCGAAACTGCAAGTCGTGAACCTCTACTGAAAGAAACGAAAAGATCTCTCTCATTTCTCTCAAGGCAAAAAGAGCATTTTCTTTGGCTTGAGGTGTTTTAAATTTATAATTTCCAAACCGAGATACGTGATCGCCATCAAAGTATTCATAAACTAAAGCCACCCGACCTTCGGGAGTTTGATAAATCCCAAAAAAACGAGGACCTAACCTTATCGAGGACAAGAAACTTGCCCAATTAATTTCATTTAAAACATCTACGGGGGTTCGCGTCCCCAAAAGAAAATAGGAGCTGTCCACCTGCGAAACATTAGGAACTTTTATAAAGAGCTTTTCTGTTGGATTGCCTCTTTTGGCGGAAAATAAATGCAAATGCCCTATACCGTCTCCTTTAAGTAGCTCAACGTCGAAAAAATGCTCATGATTAATGGAAATTTTTTCAAAAGCTTCCTCAATACTTTGAAAGGGTTGAAAGAGATGAAGGGCTTCTTGAGCGTGTAAAATTTTTTCAACATAAAGAGCGGCGTAACGAAACACTGTCATCTCTTCGCGAAAAGGAAAGAGAAGATCTCGGCAATTTTGCTGTGAGATTTGTAAATGCTTCAGAGGATGCGGCCGAGAAAGTGCTTTTAATTCAGAAGAAAGCAAAGACCTTGAAAATAATATCACTAGAAAAAACAAGCGCTTTCCAAAAAGGTTTTTTGAATATTTTTTCATTTTTTAAATAACATTTTACTTCAATAAAGTGTAAGAACGAGATTTCCTTGAGCATCTTTCTTATACATGTAAACTTCCTTGCCTTGCACTGGAAAAAGAGTCACTAACTCGCCTAAGCGATAGCCCCCAGAACAAGACTTTGTCCGGCATGCCGCGACTCGTACGGTATAGCTATTTCCTTCTAGACGAATGTTAAACTCTTTATGTGTAAGTCCAGCTGTAGAAGTATCCGTAGAGCGCCTCCATTTTTGAAAGGGCCCATGAGCGTTGAGAGCATCAAAAACCACATCCATCTGAATCCACGGAGGAAAAAAGCTATGACCGGTTTTGTCACTCGCTTCGTTAAAAATACCCGTAACTCTTTGATCCGCAATTTGCTGAAAAAAGTTTTTTGGAAAAAAATTAGACTGTATCAAATCATCGAACATCTCTTTGTCGTAGGTTGTTTTAAAAAAATGTTTTGAGATATGAGCTTCTACCTCTGGATTAAAAAGACCAATCGTCGCATAAGAGGGATGCTCGGCAATAAGTATATCCTCGCCTCCGTCACGCGTTCTCGTACGCGCTTTTAGCTTTGAAAAATCCATAGAGGAGTAATGAGAAGCTATTTCATTCATCATATCTTGAGACTGAGACATCACCTCTTTGGGAGTTTTCGCTCCTTGCTGAGAAAAGTTTTTGTCTAAAACACTGGGAATTGTTTGATGAAGTGACTCACGCGCTGAAAGTAAACTTTCTCGAATATGAGCGAAATCGGAAGCAAACAGGCCCGTAAAAGGGAGTGGACTTTTTTCAAAATAATCTTCAAGGGGAGGACTTCTTAACAACGCATCCAATTCTTTCATCAAACGAATATGATAGGCATTCTTATCATTCAAATAATCAGACATACCTTGAGGATCTTGCAAAACTAACTTCCTAGCTAAAAAACCCTTAAGATCAGCAATTTCATCAGGAAGTAAAGCTACGGGATCCGACCAGGGATCTCCTTTGTCTGAAAAAGAACTAAGCCTATGGTGTTTACGAGTATCCGCGATGCTTTCATTTAATATGTCTTTGTCCACAAAAGGTCGCTTACGAAGCTCAGAACAAAACTTCGAGACTTCTACTTGATCATCAAGCTTTTTCAAATTTGCTTTGGCGTATTTCTCAATAAAATCAAGTCTCGCTAAAAACTCTTTTTCGTATGCTTTTGTCCGTTGATCATTTTTGACGCTCTCAATTTCACGAGCAATTTTATCTTTAGTTAAAAGGTATATGTTTTCTACTTTTTTTAATCTTTGATCGTTGTCCTTCAGGGCTTTTAAAATAGCCATGTGATTCGCAAGAACCTCCGTAAAATACTGAAGCCTTGAATCCATACGCTTCACTTCCAACTCTTTAATTTCAGATTTCTTGCGAAAATCTCCACTTCTTACACTCAGGTGAGGATTATGATCAGCATCGTATGCCTCAAAACGCTCTTCCAAAAGCAACAAATCACTTTGTGAAATCTGAGCCTTGGTCTTTTCCAGTTGATCGAGATATTTAAAATATGAATCTTCAAGCGAAGATTTGATTTGGGAATCAATGTTTAAATGGGAAGCCTCATCCACTAAAAGAGAGACATAGCCGTCCAAAATCTCTGGGGAAGTCAACTTTGGATTGCTGCTACTGAGAGCTTTTGCAACCACTTGAACAAAAGAGGGATGATCTCCAAGAAGTCCTTTACAATCAGGGTCTGCGGCGAACAAAACGTGAGCAAGAAAAAACTGCCCAAAGCTCATTCCAAGAAACAAAAACGAGCTGTTTTTAAAACGAATCAACAGACGCATGATCACTCTTCTTTGTCGGAATAAATATCACTCGTTAAAGCCTTAACGCAATCTTAATCAATTAAGACTCATAAACTAATTTTTTGTTATTAAATGCTTTTTCTATAACCTGGAGATACCTTAAACCTACAGCATCTTGAGTGTGATTTAGTAATTTCTCTCTTCTCTTTTTACTTAAAACCTCCTTCTGATTTTCTGAAAAATAAAAAGCTTTTTTAAGCATCAAAACTAGGTCCCCAATATCACCTCGCTTAAACAACAACCCAGAATCTCCTATAGCATCAACCAAACCTCCCCCACTAGACCCCACCACCAAACATCCGCAAGCAGCACCCTCTAAAGCGACTACTCCAAAAGGCTCTTCCCAAATTGACGGCACAACGAGAATTTGATGTTCATTAAGCTTTTGAACAAGCTGCTCACCCTTGAGTGGCCCTACAAAAGAAACAAGATGGGCTACTTTAAGCTTTTCAGCATGCTCTTTTAAGTTCAACAATTCAGGTCCGTCACCTATAATTGAAAGCGTAAAAGAAAATTTAAATTTTTTTGTTTGTTCAAAAAATAAAGAATCTTTTATTAGTTCTGAAAAAGCACTTAACAAAATATCGGCTCCTTTATCTGAGACCAATCGACCTAAAAAAACTAAAGCTTTATCTCGTTCAACTGAATCAACTCGCCTAAACAAAGAATCCTCATATGGATTTCCGATAACAATCGCATCTTTAAATTCCCTTCTTCGAACAGCTTCACTGTTAGCAATAACAGCAGTCGATCGAGATAAGATCCATCTTTTAAGCTTTCCTAAAAAAGAATCTTCTATCCATGTACGAATTGCGATCACAAGAGGCTTATTGAAGAAAAAAACCATAGGCCATAAGAATCGTAAAGTAATATGATTTTGATAGATAACATCCGCCCAAGCATAAAGCTGAATAAGCTTTATGCTAGAAGGCGCTCTATATATTTTAAAAAGATTCCCATGATCGTCCTCTATGTACTTTTGCTCAGTTAAAGTCACCAGAATTACCTCATGCCCCTGCTTCACAAAATAGGAGGCTAAAATTTCCGATACAGTTTCGATACCGCCAATATTGGGTTTATATCCATATGAGCAAAAAAGAATTTTCATAGTTTAAAAAAATCATAACTCTTGTTGCACATTAATCAAACCTAGATAGCCCTCGCAATTTAATATAAGCTCTTTTTGTGTCAAAAACGCCTCCCAAAAAAGCTTCGATAGAGTCTTTTCGCAACATCGGAATCATTGCCCACATTGACGCCGGAAAAACTACCACAACTGAGCGTATTCTCTTTTACACGGGAATGACTCACAAAATGGGCGAAGTTCACGAGGGCGAAGCCGTCATGGACTGGATGGAGCAAGAACGCGAGCGTGGCATTACCATCACCGCAGCTGCGACCACTTGTTACTGGAAAGACTGCCGCATCAATATCATCGATACCCCAGGGCACGTTGATTTCACCGTAGAAGTGGAGCGCTCGCTCAGAGTTTTGGACGGAGCTGTGGGAGTTTTTTGCGCCGTGGGTGCCGTGCAACCGCAAAGCGAAACGGTGTGGAGACAAGCTAACAAGTACAAAGTTCCCAGAATTGCTTTTGTAAATAAAATGGATCGCGTGGGAGCCAACTTCCAACGCGTTGTAGATCAAATGAAGCTCAAACTGGGAGCG
>JBILWH010000131.1:0-4719 GCA_044370015.1 Bdellovibrionota bacterium
ATTTCGCTCGATGAAAATGTTTTTGAAAGTATCTCCGTCAAAGACAAAACCCCAGCACGCACATTTGATATCACTCGATTTAAAACTCTTTTCTTTCGTCTTGAACCACCTGTCGATGAAAAATACGGACTCCAAGCTCAACTCGCCATGTTTCATCCTAAAGTTTTAAACTCCCCTATTGCTCTACAAGTTTATTCCGAAAAGTTTTTGCCACTATATTTTAAAAAAGGCATTCCCACCTATACACATCTTGAAGCGGCTCCCAGCGATGGAGTTCTCAAGCCTCTTTACAGCTTTGGCGGTAAAGGGGTTGAAAAAGTAAAAAAAGATCAGCCGCTCAAAAAAGAAGCTCTTTTTCAACCCTTTCTCCCTGAAATCATGAAAGGCGAACGTCGCTATTTTACAGTCGGCACAGAAGTCTTTGGAGAAGTTCTGAAAATTCCTCACAAAGATGACTTTCGCTGCAGTACCGTATTTGGTGCGAGCAAAATAAGACGTCAAATTGATCAAAAATTTTATAAAATCTGCAAAGACCTTGCTAAAAAATTAACAAAAATGGGAATTCAACTTTCCGTAATCGACTTTATTGGAAAAGATATTGTTGAAATAAATATCACTTGCCCAGGATTTTGGAATTATTGGTACACTCAAGCCAACGAAAAAGAAAGACTTTCACTTCAAAAAGCTTTGAAGAAAATAAATCCTAAATAATTTGTTAAAATTAATGTTGTTTAAAATGTAACTTAATAGGTGTTCCCTGAAAGCCAAATTCTTCACGCAATACGTTCACAACGTAACGCCTAAAAGAAAAATGAATCTTATTGGGAATCATATTACAAAATAAAATAAACTCAGGAGGATTCACGGAAATCTGAGACATATAATACAATTTCTCAGTTCCCCCACCCCCAACGGCACCTACTCCAGAACTATCTTTGATTCGTTTTTCAAAAACCGCATTCAACTGTGATGTTTGCACACGTTGAGTGCGCGCTTTAGAAACTTCTTGAATCTTTTCTCTCAAAGTTTTTACACCTAAACCTGTTTTGGCAGAAATTCGAACAACAGGACACCATGTAAGGAATGCCATTTTCAAATCGCGGGAACGTTCAATTTCTTGAAACTTATATTCTTGCTCTTTGTTTTCTTTTACTAAATCCCATTTGTTGAGCGCTACGATCAAACTCATTCCTGAATCAATCGCAAAGCCTGCAATTGCCGCATCTTGATCGGTCACACCTTCATCGGAATCCAAAACCAACACAGCCACATTCGCTCGACGAGAAAGATCTATGATTTTTTGTGTCGCAACCCATTCTACATCTCGTTCACGTCGACCAGGCCTTCGCAATCCAGCCGTGTCTGTTAAAATAATCTCTAAGTTTTCGTCTAGCTGAGCTTTTGTAGAAATATAATCGCGAGTGGTTCCTGCAACGTTACTCACCGCTGAGATATCACTCTTCGTAAGGTGATTCATGAGTGTGGATTTACCCACGTTCGGTCGCCCTAAAATTAAAACCCTCAAAGGCCCTTGAGCATCTTCTTCTTTTATTCGAAGAGGCTCGGGTTCTACTTCACTTTCAATTTCTTTTGATTCTTCAGGAATATGTTCTTTTACAAGTTCCCAAATATCATGCACACCTTTACCGTGTTCTGCAGAAACAGCAACGATATTCTTAAAGCCAAGACCGTAAAAAGACTCAGGAGAAAAATCTTTACGATCAACTTTATTTAAGACCAAAACAACTTCTGCTTTGTGGGGAAGATTTTTTCTCAAAATTTTTGAAAGCTCTTCAAGCTCTGAATCCTGCTTCGTACCATCTACAACAAACAACACAAGCTGGGCGTCTTTAAGAGCGTTCATCGCACGAGCTTCAATTTCATGACGAAGTTGATGATCTTTTAATCCAGATCCCACTCCGCCCGAATCAATCACACGCACTCGACCCACGTCATCTTTGTTAAATTCCAAAGCGTGCGTATCCACCGTCACACCCGGTCGGTTGGCCACAATCGCCTTACGCGTGCCTGTGAGCTTATTAAACAAGGTAGATTTACCTACGTTCGTCGAGCCCCACAAAACAATTGTGTAGGCTGGTTGGGTTGAGGCGGTACTGCCGCTCTTAATTTCACTCATTTAGCGACGAGCTCCTTGCGAAGAATATAGTTCTTCCATCATGTCTGGTCTTTGTTCCCAACGATCCACAACCTTCACAACCATACGCAAAATAATTTCCTGGCCTGTGAGTTCTTCAAAGCGCTTACGAGCCGCCATTCCAATTTCTTTAATCTTTTGGCCTTTTGATCCAACCAATATAGCTTTCAAGCTCGGACGTGAAACCAAGATAACCGCATCCACTTCAGGACGCTTTCGACCTTCACCCGCTTCTTGATAGCGCAAAATCTGACATTCACTTTGGTAAGGAACTTCTTTTTTCGTTGTTCTAAAAATAGCTTCGCGTACAAACTCACGAATCAATTCTCGACTTGAAGTACTTGTAAATGTTTCACGATCATAAAGAGGTTCACTCTCTTGAGCATACGTATCTAAAACATTTAAAAGAGCCGGTAAGTTAGAATCTTTGTCTTGCAATCCCTTCGCTGCAGAAATTGGCACCACTTCTTTAAACTGAGGAAGAGTTTTTAAACTTCGTTCAATCAAAGGAAGCAATTCCCCTTTTTCAACAACATCCGCTTTATTCAAAACCAAAATCCAAGGTTTATCTGTTTTTTTGATTTTATCCTGCATCCAGTTGGCAACACGGTCATCTTGAACCTTGTCCATCTCTAGATCGATCAAATCTTTTTCAAAGCTTCGCGCATCCGCAATCCACAAAACAACATCCACATCGCTCAAAGCTTCTTCCACAGCATTAAAAAAGGTTCTCTCAAGAGCTCCTTTTTGAAAGTTGATTCCCGGAGTATCTGTCAAAACAAGTTGCCCACTCCATTTACGACCTTTGTGTCGTTGAATAACTCCCAATATTTTTTTACGAGTGGTTTGGGGTCTTGAAGATGTCGCACAAAGCTCCGCGCCTAAAAGCGCATTAAGCATTGTAGATTTTCCCGCATTGGGACGACCCAGTATAGCGACCTTCGCAACTTTGAATGATTCTTTTTTCTTTTCCATATTACCTTTCACTTAATCCTTGATTCTTCGAAGCGACTTTTGAAGCCAGCTTAGAAAGCAACAAAGACTCTATATTCTCTACTTTTCCGTTTGAACGTTTTAATAAATCTTGGGCTGCTAGAAGAGTCGCTTCTTTTTTGCTTGCAGCTTTTGTTCGCAAAATTTCGACGTCTCTAATTTTTAAACTCATTTCAAATAATCTTTTTGAACCCGATCGAGATTCAGACACACATGTATAAACAGGAGCCTGTCCCCATGCTTGCTGACAAAGTTCCTGAAGACGACTCTTTGGATCCTTCGGGCGTCCTTGACCTAAAACTTCTTCTTTTAAAATATTTATTTTTTCAGCAAAAAGTTTTTTCAAAAACAAAACGCAAGCTTCTAAACCTGCATCTAAATACAATGCTCCCAAAATAGCTTCAAAAGCGTCTGCTAAAGTAGACACTCTTTTTCGCCCACCCATTCGCAACTCACCTTTGCCTAGCAAAAGCCACTCGCCCATTCCCAGTTGAATCGCGTAATCTGCCAGAGTGGATTCTGAAACAAATTGTGATCGAAGCGCTGACAGTGTGCCTTCATCAGCACTTGGAAAATCTTCTACTAATAACTGACTAACGATTAGATCAAGAACGGTATCGCCTAAAAACTCCAAGCGTTCGTTGTTGTAATCCAACTGTTTTTCATGGGAATAAGACCGGTGGGTCAGAGCCTCGGTTATGAGATTAACGTTTTTAAACTCATAACCTAGGGTCTGAACCACAGCCTTAAGGGCTGTGCTCATGAACTGCTTTATAGAGGATAAGACACACCATGTCGACTGTTTAAAACTCCTACAATGCCGGCTTTTTTCGATCGAAAGACTGCCAAATGGGCCTAAAAGTGGATTCTAATGGCTTTTGAGCTTGTTTTTCTGAGGAACAGATATTGCTTACTAACTCAGTGGATTTATGGAAACGTTAGCTCTGAGCAAATCCTTAAGAAAAAGAATTCTTCTAGAAAGCACTTTGTTGCTTGTGGCAGCCTGCAATCAGACCCAAAAACAAACATCGCTGTCTTTCGATTCAGAGAAAGTTCCTTCCATAAATCAAAGTGCTCCTCTTCCAGAAAAAAATTCATCAATATTTGAAAGCCTTTTTTCTAAAGAACCGCCTAAATCAAAAGTAGCCAAAGCTCTGATCAATAAAACTGAATCGATCCCTGAAATATTTGCAAACGCGCAAGGATATTGGACAAGTACCTGTAGAGGTTTCCCAAGTAAGGGAACAACGCTTCGATCTGAAAACGACGTGTTTTTGATTGAAGAAACAAAAGCCACCCTCTTTAGCTTTTCTTTTCAGAATACAAAGAACTGTGAATTTCTTGATGAAAATGGAAAAGTCATTCCCGAAAGAATTAAAAGTGTTGAAAAACTTCAATTTAATATCGAAACTCAAGCAGGAGATAGCGAACGCAACCAGGCTCTTGCTCAAGATCTCATTGGTGAAAACATTGCGTCTCCCACAAACGTTCTTTTATTGGACGCTGTTTTATTGCCCCTGGGAACAGGAAAAAAAGGAAAAATTCTTTTTGAACTTTTTGAGGAGCCAAAC
>JBILWH010000132.1:0-4711 GCA_044370015.1 Bdellovibrionota bacterium
TCAGCCAACTTATCTTGAGCGAGTTTTTTTTCAAACTTACTTGAACGAATAGATTCTTGAATGCTTTTAAGACGATCATTTTGTTTTTGATCAAAGTCACTTACTTTTGCGGCAACAGGTTGTGATAATCCTCCAAAAAAAACACCAAGACAAAGCGTGATTTGTAAATTTTGGGCAAGAAATTGCTTTCGTGAAATCATTGAGAACACCATCCCCATATTTATTGTAAAGCTTGGTGACTCTCAGATATATGAAAACAAGAAGAGAATACGTCAAAAAACTGTATAAACTTTAGACAGTTGCGAACTTTTTGTGTCCCAAAATTAGTTAGTTACATCAGGACTAAAGCCACGTCTCATCAAACTTTCACTAATACAATATGGCTCTAAGAACTGAAGGAGATAATCAGGTCCACCCGCTTTTGCACCCACTCCTGAAAAACGATATCCGCCAAAAGGCTGTCGATTCACAATCGCACCTGTGATCGGTCGATTGATATAGAGATTTCCAGCTTCCAATTCTTCTTTTACTCTCTCAATGCTCTCAGGATTTCGAGAACAAAGGCCTGCGGTCAACGCATAATCCGTACTGTTGGCAATCACGAGTGCCTCATCGAGATCTTTTGCATGAAACAAAGTAACAAGCGGACCAAAGAATTCTTTCTGACCCAGATCGCCTTGATAATCTTTGCTTTCAAAAATTGTGGGAGGCACATAATGACCATTCAACTGCACGGGCAAGTGCGCCGTGTAAACAATATTTTCTTGGAATTGCTGAATTACGTTTTTCAAACGATCACAGCTCACTTGATCGATCACAGGTCCAATCTCTGCTCCTTCTTCCCAAGCAGGCCCCATACGCAAAGTTTTTACCGCCTCCACAAATCTATCCCTAAATGGCTCATAAGCATCACCAATCACAATCAAGCGACTGAGAGCACTGCACTTTTGCCCTTGAAAACCAAAAGCCGATCTCAATGAATGCACCACAGCTTCATCAAGATCCGCATCTTCATCGACGATCAAAGCATTTTTTCCACCCATTTCAGCCACAACTTTTTTCACACATTTTTTCCCAGGATACTCTTGAGCCGCTCGCATGATTTCCATTCCCACAGCTTTTGATCCCGTAAAATTAATCAAGTGAATTCGCGGGTCGCGAACTAAGAGAGATCCAACTTCTGATCCCTTTGAAGGCAAAAATGCCACAACATCATGAGGCACACCTGCTTCAATCATTAACTCATAAAAAGCTTGGGCGATTCGACTTGAAGTTTCTGCGGGTTTAATGATCACAGAACTTCCACACACAAGAGGCGCTACGGTCATTCCACACATGATTGCCAAAGGAAAATTCCAAGGGCTAATCACAAGCGCTCGACCACGAGCCTTATAAAAATACGAATTCTTTTCACCTAAGGCTGATTCAACTTCGCGGCCTTTCATAAGTTTTAAATACTCATCTGCGTAGTAACGACAAAAATCAATGGCCTCACAAACATCTGCATCAGCCTCGCGGAAGTTTTTTCCAACTTCTAAAGTCATCACACAGCTTAATCTCACACGATGCGCTTGAATTTGATCCGCAATTGCATGAAGAATCTTTGCACGCTCTTCATAACCACGCTTTTTCCACTTCTTTTCACCCTCATCCAAAATGGCGTGGCATTTTTCAAGACATTCAGGCTTCGCTAGTTTTAACTGAGAAACTACTTCTGATCGAAGCGAAGGATTTGTGTAAGGCCGAGCTTCGTAAGAAGGCAATTCCTCCCCTCCTACCTGGGGAGAGATCAATACTGCGCCCGCCTTGCGTAGTTCTTCAAATGTTTTGTTAAAATGATCACGTACTTCGCGACGACTAAAATCAACCATTGGCTCTGCTGTTGTGTGTCCCTTAAGAATTGCAGCTTCAGTGGGAGGCACAGGTTTTTGCAGCAACGTATCGGTCGCTTTATCGTCGACAAATTTTGCTTTCAAGAATCCATCATTAGATGTGTTTTCCAGAAGACGTCGCACCAAGTACGCCATACCTGGGAGCATCTCACCTACAGGAGTGTATTCGCGAATACGCAAACCCTTTGAATGAAGAGCTTTTTTAAAAGGCTCAGCCATTCCATAAAGCATCTGAACTTCGAGAGCACTTGGAGGGATATTTTTTTGCTCTGCCAACGTCAATGCGTAAGCCAAGCTTCGAATATTATGAGATGCAAAAGCGGGAATAATTGCTGGATAGGCCTCGATCAAAAATTTTGAACAACGCTCGTAGTTGGCGTCTGTTTCAATTTTGCGCAAATAGACAGGACTCTTCCATGCACGCTGGGAAGAAAGAATATTCTCGTAATCCCAGTAAGCGCCCTTCACGAGACGAATGGAGAAATGAGTCTTACGCTTATCCGCTAATTTCTTGAGTCGCTCCAAATCTGAAAGTGCGCATTGCAAGTAGGCTTGTATAACAATTCCAAAATGCGGATAGCTAACAAATTCATCTTCCATCCAAAGCTCTTCTGCAACGGAGATAAGAACTTCACGCAAATCGTTCTGTTCCATGTCTAAATAAACAAAGGCATTCTTCGCAACAGCCGCACGTAAAAGCTTACGCAAACGTTGCTTGATGCCCTCAACAGAATCCTTAAAGTGCATAGGATCAATTCGTGAATACAAAGAAGAACATTTCACAGAAACGTTTGTCCGTGGAGTTTTACCTTGAGGAGTATTCTCCAAAAGCTCTTGTTCTTTCCAACGAGAAACAGACTCGGGAAGCTTTTCAATAAGATCCAAATAACGGTGAAAATAGCTATCAGCCTCTTCTTCACTCACAACGGCTTCACCCAAAATATCGACGGTAAAAGAAAGACCTCCGTCCCAAAGTTTTTTCAAAACAGGTAAGGCGCCCTCAGCATTTTCACCGCAGATAAAATTTTTGGCCATGCCCTCAACGTTTGACTTCACAGTGTTGGCCGCAATCTTTGAAAGCAATCCTCCACCAGCTGCCACACCCAATGCAGATTTCACAAGCGGAGACATCTTGAGATCTTCTCGCACCAAATACATTCGAATATGATCTGAAATCTGATCAGCAGATTTGAGACTCGGCAACACATCCACAAAACGAAAGAGTTCAATCTTAAAAGCGGGATCTTTCAGCGCCCAATCCATCATTTTTCCAGCCCAAAAGTTTTTATCAAAAAACCCTGGCTTTTCATCACGAGCGGCTGCAAAGAGTTCACGACCAATTTCAAGACCGCGCGTTTCTGTTTTTGTATCTATTTCTGTATTTGTATTTTGAGCTGACATGCTCACCTCTAACATAGGTTTTTTATAACTCTTAGCCTTAGGCTTGGCTAGGCAAGCCTCTAAATATCAATAATTAAGCTCGGCGCAAAAGACTTAAAACAAACAAAACTGAGCTGACAAAAACAAGAATGATGATTGACTGACCGTAGCTTTCAAAACTTGAACGAAATAAAATATCTTGAAAGCTTTTTACCGCATAAGACAAGGGATTCAACTGAGATGCCCACAACAACGGACCAGACTTAATTGGAAAGGTGGCTCCAGATAAAAACCACATCGGCATTAAAACCGTATTCATAATTCCATGAAACCCTGCAACACTTTCGATTTTCCAACCAAAGTGTAAGGCTAGTGAGCCAACGAATAAACCGATCACAAAAAAGATCACAAGACAGCTCGCAAATTCAACAATACTTGGATTTAACCCCGCAAGGTAAGCAATTGGTAACAAAAGACAGCCCTGAAAAAGCGCAATTAACGAAGAGCCGAGGATTTTCGAAAGAACCATGGACCACTTATGAAGTGGACTCACAATCACTCCCTGCAGAAATCCTGAATTTCGATCTTCAATCAAAGAAATAGCCGCATAAATTGCCGTGAACACCACCCCCATGACCATCATTCCTGGCACAAAAAACTGCTTGAAGTTACCCGCTCCCCCCACAGAACTTCCATTACTTGCACCATCCACTCCAAAACCCAAAAGAGCCCAAAACAAAAGAGGAGTTAACAAAGCTCCAGTCATGCGACTTCTTTGTCTTGCAAAACGCTTTAGCTCACGAAGAGACAAAGCCAATGTTGCCGAAAAAGCTTTTACAAAATTCATTCCAAAGCCTTTCCGGTTTTTTCAAAATAAACATCCGCCAAAGTAGGCTTTGACCATTCTAATCGCTGAATATCATGTCCCCATGCTTTTCGAAGTTGCTCAAATAACTCTTGAGCTCGTGGAGTGGAAATACGAATTGTTTCTAAATGAAGCTCTGCTTTTTCTGAAGGAAGTAATTGAGCCTTTAATTCATGAAAGCGTTCAAAAGCTTTTAAAACTTCCACCTGAAGAACTTCAAAACCAAGAGAAGATCTCAAAACAGACGGGCTTCCATGCCCCACACAAACTCCTTCACTCATAAAGATTAATTCTTCGCATTGCTCGGCCTCTTCAATTAAGTGAGTGGTCACGAGGACTGTAATTTTTTTTTCTTGAGAAATAACTCCCAATTCTTCCCAAAAATCTTTGCGTGCTTGGGGATCCAAACCGTTCGTAGGCTCATCCAATAAAAGCAATAAAGGTTTACCCAAAAAAGCTTTGATGATTTCTATTCTTCGAGCCTGCCCCCCCGACATTTCAGCCACTCTTTTATCCAAATAAGTCACTCGAAGCTTTTGCGCTAAACTATTGATTTCGTGAGTAGCCTCAGACA
>JBILWH010000133.1:0-4710 GCA_044370015.1 Bdellovibrionota bacterium
AGAATTACTTTCACGTTTGGATTCTCGAATGGGATATCCTGCTGAAGCGCTTCGTAAGGCTCAAGAAATGTCTAAACTTGCGAAGGAATCTTCTTTTGAGCGTCTTTATATTCGTTCTCGTTTGATCGAATTTGTTTTGCGTAGAAAATTGGGAGAAACTGTCCCTTCTGCGCAACTTTCTGAGTTGTTGCCAATCATCAACAAGCTCAATACAGAAGCTGATCGAACAATCGTGGCGCGTTTCCAGGTTGAAAGCTACGATGTGTGGGCTCAGCAGTTGTCTTTGTTAACTCAGCATTCTCAGCGTTTTGTGAACGAGTTTTTTGAAGATTTCCATTTCGTTCCTGAGCAAATGCTCGACATGGTGATCGATCCCAACAGTCACTATGTGCGTGAAAAACATCTTGGGGAAATTCCTTTTCACAACAAATTTACGCTTATGCGTATTTTGCTTCTTTTAGCGGAAGCTCCTGGAAAAGAATTTTCAAAAGAAGATTTAGCTTTGAAGATTTGGGGACAAGATTATAACCCACTTCGTCACGACAATAACATCTACATCAACATTAACCGACTGCGTAAATTAGTGGAGCCTAATCCACGCGAAAGTCGCTATGTGATGAACGGATCAAGAGGATATTACTTTAATCCTCTTATGAAGGTAGATTTTTCTAAAAAAATCTCGGATACTTCTCCTAGGCTCACGCCTCGGAGAGGAGATCTGGTTACTTGATCGCGAAACGTTGTAAATTAGTTATTTTTTCATTAGCCATCGGTTTTTTTCAGGCGGAAGCTCGTGTAAACCCTCGTTTAAACGATGAGGGCTGCGCAAATATTCAGCAGGAATTGGCGCTTGCAGAACTTAGAAGCCAGTACAAAGACACCTTTATTCCTCACACTAAAGTTAAAATGCGATGTGATCGCGGAGCGCGTTGCGATGGGGGTTTTATCTGGCAGCCCTTCACAGTGAGCCGCCAGCGGGCATGGGTTGTTTATGCGCTTCCTTCAATTATTGAGAACAAGGAATGGGTTTCTGTTTCTATCTATAACATCTGTTCAAAGCGCTTAGTGATGTATGGATTGTTTTTAAACGAAGAGGAGTCTTTGGATTTATACGGAAATGCAGCTTTTGTGAGAGCTAACCTTGTAGATCAATCTCAAACCCTTTACTCATCCTATGAGGAGCTTTTTATAAAGTTGTATAAGGCAAATGGAGTGCAGAGGCTTTCTATTGTGGGGGCACCCAAAAATGAAAAAAAATTAGTATTTATCGATGATTTTCTCGTAGAAGCCTTGTAATTAGGCCGAAAACTATCTATTAGTTTCTAATCTATGGGTCGCGGCGATAATCGATTAACAAAAAAAGTACGTCAACGAAAAGCTCAAAAGAAGAAAAAATCTCGAGCTAAAGCTAAGAGAGCGACTAAAAAATCTAAATAAACGCTTTTCTAAGGTATTTAGCTGTTGAGCTAAATGCACCTTCAGTCTAGCTATATAGAGACTATATAGGAATTGGTATTAAGGATTATGGATAATAAAGACAACAAAGAATCATCAGGCCGTGAATTTAGCAGATCTTCATCACGTGAAGAGTTTGAAAGCAAAGATTCGGATGCAGGTGGAAAAGATGGACCTAGGGGCGGTGGTCGCTCGTTTGGTCGTCGTAAGGTTTGTCCTTTTGTTGCCGATAAAACCCTAGTTCTTGATTACAAAAATCTTAAAGTTCTTCAGAGATTTACTTCTGAAGGTGGAAAGATCGTTCCTCGTTACGTATCTGGTGTGAGCGCTAAGAATCAGCGTCGTCTCACTAAGATGATCAAGCGTGCTCGTAACGTCGGATTCATTGCTCCTTTAGCTGAGCCACAAGCTTAATCTTAAATTTTTTCTAAAAAGACTCACTAGGCCTTTAAGTTTCAGTCAGTATACTGAAGCTTATGAGCGCATTGTTTGAAACCCTACGTTCTTCAGTTAAGCGTCGTTTTCATGAAGAAAAGCGCATTCTTTCTTTTGAAGAATTCGTCGAGCTTTGTGAGAGCAATCCTCATAAATATTTACGCAAAGTTGGAGATTGGATATCGGATGCTTTTGCTTATTACGATAAAAAGCACGGCAAAGAGGAGACGTTATCTGATAAGGGGCTTTTTCAGGTGCATTACCAAGATCGCTTTCAGCCAGTTTTTGGCCAAGAAGAAGTTCAGCAAAAATTACGACAAGTCTTGGAAGGATTTGCCAAGACGGGTCGATCCGACAAGGTTGTGGTTTTGCACGGACCCAATGGATCTGCGAAAACAACGCTCTGTCGAAATTTATTCGCGGCCCTGGAAGCCTATTCACATACACCAGAAGGAGCTCTTTATACTTTTTCATGGGTTTTTCCTTTGCAAAAAAGTGCAAAAAGCATGGGGATTGCTGCAAGTTCAAAAGAAACTCAGCTTGATTCGTACGCTCACTGTCCATCCGGTGAACTAGGCACCGTGCTTCGCTCAGAACTCCATGAAAATCCACTTTATTTAATTCCCAAAGAAGAGCGCAGAGAAATTTTGGCTCGTTGGAAAAAAGAAAGCAAGCTCAAAGAAGTTGATTACGAGTATCTACGCAGTCGTTTTGAAAATTCGGATTTAAGCCATAAGAACATGCTGCTTTTTGAAACACTCATCAATGAATATCACGGTGATTTATTGGAAGTTTTTAAGCATATTCGCGTGGAAAGATTTTATTTATCTTATCAATTACGTAATGGCCTTGCGGTGATTGAGCCGCAGTTTGGAATTGATGCACAGGTCAGACAAGTCACTATGGATGCCTCTCTTGCGCACCTTCCTCCTGCCCTGCAAAGTTTAAATCTTTATCAATTAGATGGAGAATTAGTGGCGGGTAATAGAGGCGTTGTAGAATTTAGTGATTTATTGAAGCGTCCTGTGGAATCCTTCAAATATCTTCTTTCTGCGAGTGAAAATTCGCGTATACAAGTGGGGCCTTATTCTGCGGATTTGGATGCTCTACTTTTAGCAACAACAAATGATCATCAGCTTGAGGCTTTTCGAGAGCATCCTGAATTTATGAGCTTTCGGGGGCGCTTTGAATTTATTCGAGTTCCCTATCTCCTCAGTTATACTGATGAAGCAAAAATTTATGAGCGAGAGTTAAATCAGTTTCGAGAAGTTAAAGAAGTTTTGCCTCACACTTCTGAGGTTTTGGCTTTGTGGGCCGTGATGTCTCGTATGAAAAAGCCTCTCACCAAAAACAAATCAAACCTTTTGCATAAGATTCTTGAAACCCTAAGTCCTCTTGAAAAAGCACGAGCTTATAATTCTGATATTATTCCTGAGCGTTTTACGGAAGAAGAAAGGCGCGAGTTTAAACTTCATCTTCCCGACTTGAAAAAAGAACATCAAACTCAAGCTTTTTATGAGGGCTTAATTGGGCCGTCTGCAAGAGAGTTAAGAATTCTCTTACAAAACGCAGCGCTTAAGAGCGAGAATCAATGTTTGGGACCTTTAGCTGTTATTCGAGAGTTAAAAGCGCATATTCAAAAACACAGCGATTATGAATATCTCAGGATAGAAGCTGTGACAGGTTATCATGACTACGCTCTTTTGGTGGACCTCACAAATCAAGAATGGTTGCGATGGGTAGATCGAGAACTTCGCGGCGTTTTGGGAATGGGACAGCTTCCTGAGCTTCGAAAAATTTTGGAAAATTATATTCAAAAAGTGATGAAATTGATTAGAGGCGAAAAAATAAAAAACCGAATTACAGGAAAAAGTGAAGAGCCACATATGGCAGATATTGAAGGCACCGAGAAAATGTTTGGAATTCAAGGATCGGTAGATGAGTTTCGCCAAAGTATCCTGGGGCGCCTTGGAGCTTGGAGCCTTGAGAATAAAAAGAACTCGAGTGCTGTTTCAATACAGACTCTTGGCGAGGGAGCTTCAAGTGCTCTTCCGTTTGATGAAATTTTTCCTGATCTAGTTCAAAAAATTCGTCAAAGCCTAAAGGCAGAAGAGGATCAAAAATTATCTAAAATGGCAGATGTTTTTGCCACTCAAGATGTACAGGCTCTTTCTGGAAGAAGAGATCCAGACGATCAGGCTCTAAATATGGGTGAAAAGCTTGCGATCAGAGCTTTTCGTGGACTCCAAAAAGAAATGGGCTATGGTCCAAGGGGAGCCCTTGAGGCGATAGGTGAATTGATGAGAGTCAATTTTAGAAATCTCCAAGACTCAAAAGAAAAGAAGTAAAGTTAAGTTTTTGATATGAGCCACTTGAAAGACATTATGCTTTTAAAAGAAGAAGAGATGGATCGCGCTGTATTTGTGCGCGAACATCAAGAAGGTGGAATCAATACGGTTTACGATCCCCTCTCTAATAATGACGTTTATCAAGTTTTTATTCATCAAAGTTTTCCCATGCGGGAGCTTTCTTCTTGGGAATTTGAGTCTTTTCGTGAAGCCCGAAATTTTGCGGCATCGCAATTTAAGGAATGGGAAATGCTTTTATGGAGCCAAGGCGTGAATCGGCCCTGTGGAAGCGGGGGCGGTTGCAGCAAAGAGGGCTGTGGCAGCAAAAAAGCCGAAGGCGTTCAAACTGAGGGAACATCTTCTGGTGGAAGTTGTGGCGGCGGCTGTTCTACGTGTGGGGCCACAAAAGAATTTGATGAACTTCTTAGCGAAAACGGCTAAAGAAGTATGAATGAAAAAAGCCCTTACTTTT
>JBILWH010000172.1:0-4103 GCA_044370015.1 Bdellovibrionota bacterium
AATTCCTTACTTTTAAAGATCAAGTCATTTTTGAAGCTCACGAAGTAAAAAACTTAGCCGGAGACTATTTCAAAGTTTTTACTCCCTTTTCTAAAGCTTGGAGAGCTAAACTTGGCAAACACGATGTTGAAGAAGCTCGTGTTCGTCTTAAAAATTTAATATCTTCTCAGAAACTTCAAAAAGTTTCACAAAAACTCGAACTTGAAAGTGTCGGTTTTCATAAAACAAAAAACTGGATTGAAGGAGGTACCAAAGGCGCTCTTCAGTTAAAAAAATCATTCCTCAAAAACATCAAAGACTACAAAAACAATCGTGATTTCCCTGCTCTCTCAGAGGGAACCTCACACCTCTCAGTTCACTTAAGATTTGGAACCCTCAACCCCAGAGAACTTTTTAGAGAAACGTGGGGACTTCAAAGCACTGGTGCTATCACGTGGCAAAATGAATTGATCTGGCGTGAGTTTTATCAAATGCTCCTCCAAGCAAATCCCTCGCTTCCAGACAATTGCTTTCAAGAAAAATGCAATTCCATTAAATGGCCCGGAACTCAAAAAGATTTTCAGGCGTGGTGCGAAGGACAAACTGGCTACCCCATCGTGGACGCAGCCATGAGACACTTCAACAAAACAGGATGGATGCACAACCGACTAAGAATGATTGTGGCTTCTTTTTTAACCAAAGACCTTTTGTGTTCCTGGAAGTGGGGAGAAAAATATTTTGCGGATCACTTGCTTGATTTTGACCTCGCCTCAAACAACGGAGGCTGGCAGTGGGCCGCTTCTGTGGGCTGCGATGCTCAACCTTACTTTCGAATCTTCAATCCCGTTCTTCAATCGGAACGCTTTGATCCTGAGGGAGTTTTTTTAAAAGTAGAACTTCCCGAACTCAAAAAGCTCCCCCTGAAATATCTTCACGCTCCGTGGACGGCAACTCCAATGGAATTACTAAGTGCAGGTGTGAAACTTGGTGAGGACTACCCCCATCCCATCGTGAATCATGCTGAGCAAAAAGATAAAGCAATTAAGTTATTTAAATCTTAAAACTGCTTTGAATTTAGTTGTAACCACTGTCGCTTTTGCCTTGAGAAACAAGAGTGAGTGGATCTAAGCCTCCGCTCAACAAAACCTTGCGCCACAAACGAGTCGACCACGGCTCAGTTGATTGCTTATCAACTTCATCTAAAATAAATTTTTCTTGAAAAGGCAGAAGGACCCAAGAGCCCGCACGAATTTCTGATTCAAGTTGACCCTTTGCCCAAGCAGAGCATCCCAAAAAATACCGTCGCTTCGGTCCACTTTGACCCATTTCTAAAAGAGACTGGAGAACCGTTGGATTCGTAGACAAAAAAAGATGTTCACCAAGACGTGTTCCACCTTCTACTAAATTTTCATCTTCATGAATCACAAAAATGGACTGCTCATCAGCAGGTCCACCTTTAAAAAGATTGTCTTTTATTTCGTAAACCTTATCTGATTGAGCATCACGTAACTCAGCTACTACTTGATGATTGCCATCGTTACCTTCCACCTCAACAGGTTTATTGATCACAAGACCAAAAGCACCCTGCTCATCTTGTTGAGAAAGCAAAACGACTGCTTGCGAAAAAAACTCATCCTGCATTTGAGGAAGAGCAACCAAATAACAAGGAAAATCCATGACAAGCCAAATCTAGCAGAGACCTTTCGTAACTTAAAGAACTTTGAAGCTAGCCTCGACGACGACTTTCAAGGGGAAGCAAGTTATTAAAACGAGACTCTACTCCTTTGGCAGGTCCGAGAGGCCATTTTTCTTTCCACAAAACACAAAAAATTCCACGTTTTCGTTCAGGATTCGCAAGTGCCTCACCAGATAAATAAGCGTTTGCATACTTTTCATCCATCAGGATCCAATCCTGAAAAGGCTCCATAGAATCTTTCAATAAATTTTCAGCCTTATTGGATTCCTGAAAAGATCCCGTCACTGTTGAAAGAGCACGATTCATGGCATGAGCAAACAAATCAGGATCACCCTTTGAATCACTAAGTCCATGCCGCAAGCAATCCTGACGAAAGCCTATTTCATCTTTTTCATTTTCTTTTTCGCTTTTTGAGGTGCCATTTTTTTCGAGCACAGCCCAGTAACCGCCCGCGGTTCCATGCAACTGGGGCCAACGTCGCTCTTCTTTCACAAGAGAAAAGTCTGAATTGTTTTTGAGAAAGCGCCTCACAACTTCTTCATTTTCTGAAAGATTATACGTGCACGTACTATAAACAAGCCGCCCCCCCTCTTTCAGAGCTTGAGCAGCTGCCGCTAAAAGAGAATTCTGAAGAGCAACGCATTCTTGAATTTCACTTTCATAAACATCACGTCGTCGCTCTTCTCGCTTGAAAAATAAACTTTCCCCGCTACAAGGAGCATCAATTAAAATTCGATCAAATGTTTTTTCAAAAGATTGAGCGAGTTTAATTCCGTCCGAGCCAAAAACGGTACTATTCAAAACTCCATGACGAACAAGGTTATTCGATAAAACTCTTGACCGTTTGTAATCTGCATCGTTGCTCACAATCCAACCTGTATGATTGAGGAGTTCAGCGATTCGAATTGATTTTCCTCCAGGCGACGCGCACAAATCTAAAACTTTCAGGTGAGGCTTAATATTTAAATCGTCGATAATTTCGAGAGCCACGGGATCTTGCACGTAAGCAAGTCCCGCACCCCAAAAAGGATGTCTCGCTAAATGCGCATTTTCTTGCACATTAAATTCATAAACGTTCAAAAACTGCGGCAGAGAAGATCCGATTTGAAATCGCGCGGATTTAAAATCATCTAGGGAAACTAGGCGAAGCGAATTTATACGGAACGATCGTTTTTGTCGAAGGTCTCCTGAAAGATAAACATCCCATAGACCATCCATGTTAAAGCCTTGTAACTTGAGGCGCTGAAAAAAAGTGCTCTTTTCAAAAGCTTCTCTAGATTTCCACACGGTTCTTTGACTATATTTAACCATAATGATCTGGGAAGAAAGTACATTTTACCAAAATGCAGTGAAACAACTTGAGTACGCAGGACAGGTCATGAACCTTGATCCAAACGTTCTCACAAGATTAAAAATGCCCAAGCGTGCGCTCATCGTCAGCGTGCCTGTGCGGATGGATGATGGAAACATCAAAGTGTTTGAGGGCTATCGTGTTCATCACAGTATGAGTATGGGTCCCGCGAAAGGCGGAATCCGCTATCATCCAAGCGTTTCCCTTTCCGAAACCGCGGCTCTTGCGATGCTTATGACCTTCAAGTGCTCGCTCATGAACCTTCCTCTTGGTGGTGGAAAAGGCGGCATTGCGGTTGACCCAAGCAAACTATCTCGCGGGGAAAAACAACGACTGACTCGTCGTTACACAACAGAGATTCTTCCTTTCATCGGACCAGAAAAAGATATCCCCGCTCCAGACGTTGGAACAGACGGACAAACAATGGCGTGGATCTTGGACACTTACTCGCAAGAACTCGGTTACTGCGTCCCCGGTGTTGTCACGGGCAAACCCATCGAAGTTGGTGGAAGCTTAGGTCGTGAAGAAGCGACCGGACGCGGTGTGGTTTACACAATTATTGAGGCGAGCAAAGCACTTAATATTAAGCTCGATGAAAATACAAAAGTTGCGGTTCAAGGATTTGGAAACGTCGGTCGTGCCGCTGCCAAGAAAATGCAAAAAATCGGCACCACTGTTGTCGCCGTTTCTGACTACACAGGCGGAGTTTACAATCCTAAGGGCTTAGACCTTGAACACATCAGTGCATACATTGCAAAAAATAAAACTTTAAGTGGATATCCCGAAGCAGAAGCCATCACCAACGAGCAACTCCTCGAACTCCCTTGCGATATTTTGATTCCTGCTGCCCTAGAAGGACAGATCACAGATAAAAACGCTGCTAAAATTAAAGCTAAGATCATCGCAGAAGGTGCAAACGGGCCGACAGAAAGTGCCGCAGATAAAATTCTTTTTGAAAGAAATGTTTTCGTGATTCCAGATATCTTAGCAAACGCAGGTGGCGTGGTTGTTTCTTACTTCGAGTGGGTTCAAGGAATTCAAAAACTTTTCTGGACTGAAAAAGAAGTGAACAACAAA
>JBILWH010000134.1:0-4665 GCA_044370015.1 Bdellovibrionota bacterium
AACGATAGAAAAATTATCTATAAATTGACCTTGAAAAAGGGATTCAACCTTTTGTGTGGCTTGTAAGGCGAGATCTGAAAAATAGGGGAGATATTTTTCTTGTCCGACTCCCGCAACAATAGTGATTCGAACGCGAGGGTTCTCGCTTGGGTAAGAAAGTCTCGTTTGGCTTTCAAGTAGGCCGCGGGCTGTTGCGCGCTGAATCACAAAGATAGACAAAACAAACAGGCTTTTTGCGAATAAGAGTTTCAATTTGTTCATTTTGGAAATAATTTACCAGATGTAGGGCTATCTTAGCGTAGACCCAGAAAATAAATGAAAATAAATTTGGTTTTTTTAAATACAAATTTATGAACTCAAAAAGGAGAATACACATGAAGATAAATAAAAACTGGGGTCTTTTGACATTGTCACTTAGCTTGAGCGCGATGATGACTATTTCTTGCTCGAAGAAGAAAACTCTTGAGGACGGTGATGGATCTGAAATCACTTCTATTGATACAGGATCAGGTAACAGCAAAAAGATTGCGGGCCTCCCTACTATTTATTTTGACTTCAATTCTTTTTCTTTAAGTTCTACAGCTAAAGAATCACTTGTTCTTGCTGCTAAATGGTTAAAGACAAATAAAGATCAAAAGGTTCAGGTTGAAGGACACTGTGATGAGCGTGGTACAACTGAATACAACCTTGCTCTTGGTGAGCGTCGTGCTTCTGCAGTTAAAAACTTTCTCATCTCTAAAGGTGTGAGTGCTTCTCAACTTTCAACAATTAGCTACGGTGAAGAAAGACCTGTTGACGGCGGTCATGATGAAGCGGCTTGGGCGAAAAACCGTCGCGACGATTTTGTTTCTGGAATGTAATTTAAGTCGCATCGTTTGACTTTGACGGTCAGCTTCTCTGCGTTTTAAGAACGCCTTGAGAGCTGGCCGTATTTTTTTTTTAAGTTATGATGAGAATATGAGTTTAAGAAGTGCTTGGCTCTTTGTCTTTTTACCTCTTTTCTTTTCATGTGTTTCATCTTCGAAACCTATAAAGCCGATGATTTTTGCAAGTGCTGCGATGAAGGCTGCAGATCGCGCTCGAGCTGAACGTCTTGCTCCTGATCTTTATCGTAATGGTGAGGTTAAGTTTTGGTCTGCAAAAAAAAATTATATGCAGAAAAACTTTGATCTTGCAGAAAAAAATGCAAAATTAGCAAAAGTACTTTTTGAAAAAGCTGAAATTAGAGCCTCCTTGAAGGCTGCCGAGGAATCTGATGATGAATAAAAATAATAAGTTTCTTTTTTTCTTTTTTTGTTTTTTTGTCTCTTGTAAGACTTCGGGAGATTTAGCTGCCGAAAGAGAAAGTCAAGACCCTGGTAATATTCGAACTCTTCCCACGCCTATTTCGGGAGTTGAAGTGGCCCCCGTTGTGACTAATGAAGATACGGCTCGTGAGTTGGAAGTACTGAAAGGAAAGCTTCAAGAGGTAGAGTATCTCCATCAAAATGAAAAAACGCAGTTTGAAGCAAAAATTGCACAATTAGAAACTGAAAAAAAAGCTCTTCAAGAGGAGGTTGCGGTACTAAAGGGCGGGGGTTCTGAAGAGGCAACCAAAGGAGGAGACTTACTTTGGGAGACAGCTCAAAAAGATTTAGTTGAGAAAAATTACCTAAAAGCCGTTTCAGCTCTTAGAGACTTTATTGAAAATTTTCCTAAAGACCCTCGAGCAGAAGAGGCCCTTATTTTGAAAGCTCAGGCCGAATATTCGTCAGACCTTTTTAAGGAAGCTCTTGTAAGTTTTGGACTTTATTTGGATAAATATCCGCAAGGCAAACAAGGATCGATGGCATGGCTGGGGCAAGGAGCTGCGCTAATTCGCATGAAGCAAAAAAAAGATGCAAAGCTTTTTCTTGAGCAATGTGTAAGTCTTTATCCAAAGAGTCGCGAAGCTCGTATTGCAAAAAAACTCCTCAAGGATCCTCGATTAGTTCCTGCGACACTCTTCAAAGTTTAAGCTATATTTGCCTCCAATGATTTTGGCTTTTGAATCGTCATGCGATGAGACAGCGATGGCGCTTGTTGATGCTTACGGTAAAGTCGTGCTCAATTGTTGTTTAAGCCAAATAGAACTTCATAATCGCTATGGGGGAGTCGTTCCTGAGTTAGCAAGCCGTTCGCATTTTGATATTCTTGAAGACCTCTCGCGACGACTTCAAAAAGCAGAAAAAGATAAAAGTTTTGATCGTTCTCAGGTTCAAGCTGTGGCTTGTACTATGGGACCTGGTTTGATCGGACCCCTGCTAGTGGGTTCCAATTTTGCTCGAGGAATTGCCTCAGCTTGGTCGAAGGATTTTCGAGGTGTGCATCATTTGAGGGGTCATTTGGCTTCGGTTCTTTTGGATTCTCAACTTGAAGAAAAGTATCCGGGCCTGACTCTTGTTGAAAAGGCTCAAAAGATTTTTCCAGCTTTGGTTTTACTTGTTTCAGGTGGGCATTGCTTGTTGATGTTAGTGTCTCCGCAGCTTGAGGCCCGAATTCTTAAGACAACTTCGGATGATGCGGCTGGAGAATGTTTTGATAAATGTGCCAAACTAATAGGATTGCCCTATCCAGGCGGGCCAGCGATTCAAAAAGAAGCGTTGCTTTGTACGAGTGAAAATGAAAAAGCGTTGTCACGTGAGTGGGCTGCTAAATTACCTCGACCTAAATCCGAAGAGGGATTTTCTTTTGCAGGACTAAAAACAGCTTTCCGCTTGCTTTTGGAAAAAGATTCACGAGCAAAAACAAACAGGCCTGCTCTCTGTAAAGCACTTGAAGAAACAATTGCGGATTCTTTGCTGAGAATTATCAAAAATACAGATGATTTTTTTGAGGGAGTTAATGACTTTATCTGCTGCGGGGGAGTCGCTGCAAATGTGTATCTTCGAGAAAAATTAAAAAATTGGGCTGAAAAAAATTCATTAAACTTTCATACGGTCCCGATTGCTTATGCAACAGATAATGCGGCCATGATTGCAGCGGCTGCATGGGTTCAGTCTTCAAAGTTAGACGAGAAGCAAGTGTTTACGCGTGGGCATTTGGAATGAAAAAAAATAATTCACTTGCTCATGACAAAGAACTTGGACAACATTTTTTAGTTAACCAAGGGATTGTTGATAAAATAATCTCGAAGATTCAGTTTTTTAATGCACAATTAAAAAATAAAGAAGTAATTGAAATTGGTCCCGGTGGCGGTGCCTTAACCGCTGCTTTGTTAAAAGCGGGTTTGAAAGTGGTGGCCGTTGAGTTTGACGAGCGATGGGTTAAGTTTTTAACCGAGAAGTATTCTCAAGAAAAAGAAAGTGGCCAGCTTGTTATTCTGCACGAAGATGCAACATTAATTGATTTAGAAAAGTTGCGCTCACAACTTAAAAATAAAGAAACTCTTTTATGTGGCAATTTGCCCTACAATCGTGGGCAAGAAATTGTGATGCGTTACTTTGAAGAATCTGCTTTTGTACAAGCGTTTGTGGTGATGCTTCAAAAAGAGGTATCCGATAAGTTTCTTCCCAAAAGTGAAAGGCGTACGTATGGGCCTCAGTCTATTAAATTTCATTTTTTAACTTCAAATACGGAGAGCTTTCCCGTGAGTCCTGGAAGTTTTCAACCTCCTCCTAAGGTTGAAAGTTCTGTCTTGTCTTTTATTCGTAGAAGTTACGAGGATATCGATCCCTTTGAAGCCCGCCAAGGCTATGAGAATTTTTCAGATTTTCTAAGAAAAGCCTTTGCTCAACGTCGAAAAAAACTGAGCAATAATCTTTTTAAAAAAGCTCAGTTTCCCCAGGCTTTTGAGTCTTATGCGGATAAAAGAGCGGAAGAGTTAAGCCCAGAAGAGTTTTTGGCTCTTTGGAAAGCCTTTAGGCTTTTGTAAAACAAACAAGAAGAAAAGTCTTGGAGTCTGCTAAAGTGTTTTTGTGGCTAAATCAAAATCTATTCCCAAAAGCACGTTGGCCAGATCTGCGGAGCTTCTTAAACTTGCTGCAAAAGTAGGAGGTAAAGAAATCAAACATCGCTTTCAGCAGGTAAGTGAAAAAGTTCAAGAAAATTCTCCTTCTCAACTTTCAAAACAAATTGAGCAAGTCAAAGTAATGGTCGATTCTTTGGGCCGCCTTAAGGGGGCCGCCATGAAGATTGGTCAGCTTGTGAGTATGGACTTTGGGGATCTTTTTCCTCCAGAGGTTCGGGCTATTTTAGAGCAACTTCAGAATCAATCGCCACATTTTTTAGGGACCGAGGAAATTACAAAAATTCTTCAAAAAGAATTGAATTCAAAATTTGATCTTTTGACTGACCTCAGTGAAAAGCCTATTGCAGCAGCAAGTATTGGGCAAGTTCATACTGCTTTTTATAAGGGTCGAAAGATTGTTCTCAAAATTCAGTACCCCCATATCGAAAAAAGTATTGATTCTGATTTGACGATTTTGCAGGGGGTTGTGCAGGCTCTTTTGAGTGTGGCTCGCAAAAAAATGGATCTCACTTCCATTTTTGATGAGATGAAAATAGTTTTTTCTCGAGAAACCAATTATTTATTGGAGCTTGAGAATTTAAAGCGCTACCAAGACATTTTCTCACCTCACTCTGATTACGTTGTCCCTCAGGCTATCGACGAGCTTTGTACCGAGAGAGTCGTTGCGATGCACTTCG
>JBILWH010000179.1:0-3991 GCA_044370015.1 Bdellovibrionota bacterium
CTCGAGAAGTCATGACATCTCGAGCTCTTAAGTCGGGAAACTCCATGAGAGCAGACAAGGCTTCACCCGTTTCCGGATCTAAGCCACCCTGAATCGTGGCCATTTCAATCGTCTGAGTCACCTCTTCCTCGCTAAAGGGACGGTAAACAGATTTAGAAAGATCAAGGCCCAAAGCCCAAATTGCAAAACGACTTGAGTTTTCGAGAAGCCACGTCAGCGGGTACAATGGCTTAGAGGCATAATACAAGAAACTCAACGCATAAGGAGCTAGCTCTTCTGCAAATTGACGAGCAAAAATTTTAGGTAAAACCTCTGCGAGAAAAATCACCAGAAAAGTAAAAAGTCCAATGACGTAAGGAACATAGCCCGTATAAAAATCCTCTGCCCACAAAGTCATTAAAGAACTGGCTATAATGTTTGAAACGTTATTTCCTACAAGAATCATAATGAGAATTCTCTCAGGCTGAAAAACCCAGATTTTAAGAATTCTTTTCCATTTTTTCTCTTGAGTCAGTAAACGGTCTGTTGCCAAGCGCCCTAAAGTTGTCAGAGCAGTCTCTGCAGCAGAAAAAACAAAACTTAATAAAGAACAAACAATAACGATTACAAGTCGATAATCCACAACGAATTTTAGTATAGAGGCGAGTTTTTACAAACCCAAGAGGCTTAAAAAATAAAAAGCCCCGACTCTTTTGAGTAGAGGCTTTCTATTCACTTACTATTTACAAACTATGAGCTATGAAGTTCGGATCATCAGGATCATCTTGCAAAGGAACAGGAACAACAGGCTGAATACACTTGATTTGCGAAGAATAACTTTCTCCTAAAAACAATTTCACCCTGTTTTGTAGCTGCCGACGAAATTCTTTCAAATTATCTACAGCAAGCTGAGCTGCTTCAGGAGTCTTTGTTTGCTTTAGAGTTTCTTCAACTCCCGCCTCGCAGGCAACCTTTTCAAGAGAACTCACAACAAACTGCTTGACTGACGCGACATCTTTTTGCGGTCTTCCAGGAAGAGCAAAAAAGCGAATCCATGATTCCATACTTCTTTGAGCTGATTCTCCGTAAGACAACACTCCGTCAGCATATTTTGCAAAGTGAGGCATGATGTCATCTTTTGTCCACACAGGAGCCTCTGATGTTCCAGCCCCAATGTACAAATCACGCACTCTTACAAATCTTCGCAAGAAGAAAGTGAAGGGATCATTTTCTGCATCATCACGAGAACATTCTGCTGATCCTCTGTGACGAGCGGGATCGTAAACGTTTTCGTCTGTGCAAAACATATCGCGACGAGCAGGTTCTACAAACTTGTAGCCGTAGTTGATCGCCATATGATCGTATTCAGAAATACGGTCTTTATGTCTATACGCTCGACCAAGGTATTCCATGATAGATGCTGACTGACGACCCACTTCTAAACCAGTAGAAGCAAAAAGGTTTCCTCTGAAGTTGTGACGAAGACCCAAATTGTGTCCCAATTCATGAGCCACCATTTCTCGGAAATATCCAAACATATATTCTTCGTAAGTCAGATCTGCAGGGACTAATTCAAAATCAAGTTTAGAGGCAACTTTATCCTGTAAACGAGGATCCTGAGCATTGACTCTAAAAAGATATTTTCCGTTGAGAGCCAATTGGAAGCGCGGTCCCTTTTGAAGAGCATTGAGTTCTTCAAAAGCCTCATTTCTTCCCTCACGAAGAACTTCTGCTGCACGATCGGACAAACCAGAATCTTCTAAAGCCTGAGCTTCTCGATTGACCTGAAACCATTTGCTGTAGATTTCAACAACAGCCGGACCTTGAATTAAAACGTTGGACGATAGAATTGATCCTGTCTCTTGATCAGCAATCGAAGGACCAAGACCACCATAGGGAGCTCTGTTCAACAAATCCCACTCAAGAACGTGAATGCGCACATCACCGGGAACAATATTGTCAGCAAGAGGATCGCCTGCATTGACAAATTCGTACGTCAACAAACGCACTCCTAACTTATCTTGAAAGAGATCATTCCAATCTTCAAAAGCTTGCTGAAAGCTTGCTTTAAATTCTTCTGGAACATTCTTGATGAAGTAATGAACGTTTAACAATTTTCCGTTTTTTCCAAGATACGGATGCTTAATGATATGAGGAGTTTGAAAACGATCTGTTAAAAAGTACCCCACTCCATCCGTTGGAATTTGCGGTTGGAAATTATTATCTTTAAAACTTCTCTTCAAATACCAGCGAGATGTGAACTTAACTTGTTTTGCTTTTCCAGATTTTTGAACTTTCTGCAAATTAGGCATCCCTAAAAGTTTTGCAATTTCAAAATTCACAGGCATTTCTTCCATAAGGGCTTCAACGTCAAACTGAAGAGTCGCAGCCGTATAACTGACCTCAACTGTTTTGGAAGAAATTCCCCTCAAATGAAGATACTGACCATAGGGATCAAAGATTTCAACAAGGTTGAGGTCACTGCCGATTTTTGAAAAATCAACATAAACCTTATCTGCATCTTCACCCGAAATGGGAAATGCAGAAATTTCTTCATTACCCTTTTCATCAGGTTTACAATTTTGAGAACACCCTACTAAAACGAGAGCGCTTTCACTTTTTTGATTTTTAACGATACGGGGATAGACATGCAAAGGAGGAAGGTCGGTAAGTTTCAAGCCACCGTATTGTTCATTCGATTGGTCATCTGTTTTTGTGATGACTGCGCCGAAGTAATGTTTTTTGCCCATCATTTTTTTGGGCAAAGCGATGAGAAGTTGATTGGGCTCAGTGCTCGACGATTTTAATTTCTTAACTTGACCTGCTGAAACAAGTTGTTCAAAAACAGCACGACTGACAACACGAAGCTCATCACCGTCATCCGTTTCAAAAATTCTATCAGCATCTACCGTAGAAGGAACTTTGCTGTTTGCTAAATCCTGCAAGGAAGGCGACTGATTCGACTTAACTCCGCAAGACGATAAAATTGCGAAAAACCCCCATGTCGCAATTCTTTTAAAATAGGCAACTCTATTTTTTTGAAGTCTTAAACCGTTGTTGTTTCCTGCTTGCGCAGAACTGTTAGCGAGATCCCCTCTCATCCAACCCCTCTCTTTCCTAATTATACGAGACTATTCGAATCCAAAAAAAAACCAATAGCTTTGAACCTAAAAAGCTCTTACAAAGAAAAGTTAGTCTTATATTTTCTTACTTTGATCTCCTAATTATCTGAGCTATAAATGCCGCCGGTGCACGATGTCTCAAATTGAACTTTCTAATTTGGTAAAAAAACATGGCTCTCAAACAATCCTCAAAAATCTCAATCTTCGAATAGAAAGTGGTGAATTTGTTGTCTTTGTTGGTCCCTCAGGTTGCGGAAAATCAACAACCCTTCGCCTCATTGCAGGACTCGAAGAAATCACAGAGGGAAGCATTTCTCTTGATCAAAAAGTTATCAACGATCTAGCACCCCGCGATAGAAACATCGCCATGGTTTTTCAAAATTACGCGCTGTACCCTCATTTAAGCGTTCGCGAGAACATGGCTTTTTCTCTGAAAATGCGAAAAGCCCCTGCTCAAGAAATAGAAAAAAAAGTCGTCGAAGCCGCGCAACTTCTAAACTTAGAAGAAATGCTCGATCGAAAACCCCATCAACTTTCTGGCGGACAACGTCAGCGAGTTGCTATGGGGAGAGCCATCGTACGAAATCCAGCTGTTTTTCTTTTTGATGAACCCCTTTCAAATTTAGATGCAAAACTTCGCAATCAAATGCGTGCAGAAATAAAAAAACTTCACGGTCGCCTCAATACAACCACACTCTATGTGACTCACGATCAAGTTGAGGCCATGACACTTGCGGATAGAATTGTTCTTTTGAACAAAGGCTCGATTGAACAAATTGGAAGCCCTGAGGAGCTCTACAACAAACCTGAAAGTGTTTTTGTGGGAGCCTTTTTGGGAAATCCTCCTATGAATTTTCTCAGGGCTAGTCTTCAAAACAGTGACGTCATTT
>JBILWH010000012.1:0-13551 GCA_044370015.1 Bdellovibrionota bacterium
TGTCAGTAAAGAGGCTGCTTTTCAAGGCCTTGATATTTTAGCCGATGCTCTTCAAAAATCAGTTGTAGATCCAACAGAATATGATCGTGAACGTGAAGTTATCTTAGAGGAAATCAAAAGACGAAATGATCAACCAACATCAGTGGCAAGTGATCTTCTTCGAGGTCATCTTTTCGGATCCCACCCTTACGCAAGACCTGTCATTGGATATAGCTCTGTTATTGAAAAAATCTCCAGAGAAGAAGTCATGAGGATATACAAAACTTACTATAATCCTCAAACTCTTTATCTCACGCTTGCGGGAGACTTTGACATACCCAAAACCCTCACACATCTTGAAAAGTTATTTGCCAATTTCAAAGGAAATTCCACAGGTACCCCTCGAAATCAACACCTTGGAAGGCAAAGTTCGAGTGAGTTTAAAAATCACACAACTCAAGATGCTCATTTAAGTTTTTCTTGGAGAATTCCTAATATGCTTCATCCAAGTACTCCTGCGCTTGATGCTTTGGCTTTGATCGTAGGCCAAGGAGAAAGCTCAAGGCTATATGAAAAACTTGTTTTGGATACAAAACTTGTTCGCTCCATTGGATCTTATTCTTGGTCTCCAAAAGATGGCGGTGCTTTTGAAATTCATTTTAAAGCTCCCTCAGGTGTGACTAAAAATTACAATGCCATTATTCAACACATCAACGAAGCTCTCTCACAGCCGATTAGTAATCGCGAATTAGAAAAAGTTAAAGCCAATATGCTTGTGCAAAATGCTTACTCTCGTGAAACAGTCGACGGGCTTGCTGAGCGTTTTGGATATTCTCACGCTATAGCAGGGGACGCTCTTTTTGATTTTGAATATACAAAAAGAATTAATGAATTAAATGTAGATGATTTAGAGAAAGCAAAAAAAGAATTTCTAAATTGGGATAAGGTTTTTGCAACAGGAATTCTACCCAAAGGAGACAAGCTTCCCCTCTTTATTCCTCCACAGAAAAAAATTCGTAAAAGCCAAAATCACTTATGGGCCGGAGGTGTTTACAAAAATGAAATAGGTGACGTTACCCTTCTTGCTAAAAAAATCTCTCATGCTCCCATTGTTTCTGTCAGATGGAATGCACTAGGAGGAGCGAGACTTGAAAGCGACCGCGAAGCGGGAGTGGGTAGTCTTTGGACTCGAACAGTGACAGAAGGAGCAACAGATAGCTCAGGAAAAAAATGGAAGCAAAAAGAAATCAATGCCTTTATTGATTTACTAGGGGCTTCAATTAGCTCTTCACATGGAAAAGGAAGCACGGGCTTTAGTTTAGATGGCCTCTCAAAAGACTTTGAGGCTCTTTCTTCTTTAGTCATCGCCATGTCTCAACAGCCTTCTTTTGAAAAAGATGTTGTAGAAGCTGAGAAAAAAAGAATTTTAATCGATATCCATTCAGCACTTGATTCTCCGGGAGCTATCCTTTCCACAATTTTTTATGAAAAAATGTTCCCTAAGCACCCCTATGGAAGAAACCGCTTTGAAGAAGCCAAAAAAATTCCTAAGTTTAAAGTTCTAGATCTCGAAAAATTTCATAAAAAAGTTTTTTCACAAAAACAAGTCATCAGCATCGTTGGCGACATTGATCCAGAAAACGTATTTTCCTTTTTTGAAAGGGAAATTGGAAATCAAAAGAAAAAACTCTCTTTAAATCTTTTAAAAAAACAAAAAATTACCCATCTCAAAAACCCAAAACTTGAAGTGAGAACTCTCGATAAAGAGCAATCTCACATACAGCTTGGATTTCCTACCTTCGATCTCAAGCACAAAGATCGCTGGGCTATTTCTGGACTTTCGGGGTTGCTCTCTGGACAGGGCGGAAGACTCTTTTTAGAGCTCCGCGATAAACTCTCGCTATGCTACAGTGTGGGCTGTTCACACTTTGAGGGAATTGATGGCGGATTTTTCTCTTTTTATATTGGAACTTCTCCTGAAAAAGAAGAAGCCGCTCTCAAGGCTTTTGATATTGAAATTGAAAAGCTTCTAAAAGACGGAATCAGCCAAAAAGATTGGGAATTAGCTCAGCAATTTATCTTAGGAAATAAGAAAATTGAAGATCAACGAATTGGCCCTCAAGCCCTAGAGCTCTCTCTTACAGAGCTTTACGGTCTTGGCTTTGAGGAAAGCCTTCAATATGAGCAAAACCTCAAAGACTTGACTGCAGATGAAGTTTCAAACGCTGCTCGAAAATACCTTAGCCAAAAAAATAGAAAAGTTCTTTCCATCGTGAGACCTAAAGGCAAAAAATAACAAATTTTTAAAAGTTAAATTTGCCCAAAACTAGGAGCTTATGAGAGATTAAGAGAATGAATCCTTCTCAGATTTTTTTTGGAATTCTATCAGGTGGTGCGGGAACAAGACTTTGGCCCCTCAGTCGAAAAAATTTCCCAAAGCAATTTTCTAAATTTTCCTCTCAAGATCCGCTTTTAATTGAAACAATCAAAAGAGTTGAAAACTTGGGATCAATTAGTTTGCTTACAACTCAGGATCTAAAAACACAAACTCAAAGCCTTTTAAATCGTTTCACAATTAATGCTGAAATCATCTCAGAGCCCGCTCCTCAAAACACAGCTCCGATTATCGCTCTTTTTAATGAGCTTTGTTACCGAAAAAACAAGAACTCACTCATTTGCATTTTACCTGCTGACCACGCCATTAGTCCCATTCAAAACTTTAGAGCAGACATCGAAAAAGCTCTCAAAATTGCAGAACATAAAAAAATTGTGACACTTGGAATTCCCCCCAGAGATCCTTCAACGGCTTTTGGTTACCTAGAAACCAAAAGCATTGGCTCAGAGTTAATTGTTAAAAAATTCACGGAAAAGCCTAATCTTGAAAAAGCTCAAGAACTCATCAAAAGTTCAGCTCTTTGGAATGCGGGTATGTTTATATTCCACTCAGAAACCTTTAGAGAAGCGCTGAAGACTAATGCTCCTCAAATTTTTGATGAAATTGAAAACCTTAAAAGTGATCTCAGCAATCTTAAGGAAGTTTATTCAAAACTCCCCTCCATTAGCATTGACTATGCGGTGATGGAAAAACTTAGCAACATTCAATGTGTAAAAGCCTCTTTTGATTGGTCTGACCTCGGCTCATGGGAAGAGGTTGTCTCAAAAGACAATGCTCCTCATAAAATTTCCCAAATCAACTCACACAAAAACCATTACGCAGGTACTCACAAGATTCCTAAAACCGTTGCTTTTGTAGGCGTTGATAATCTAATTGCTGTCGACACACCTGATTCTCTTCTCATCCTCAAAGAGGGCGCGGGCCAAGAAGTAAAAGCTCTTGTGGAAGAGCTCAAAAAAACAAATCCAAAAATTACTGAAAGCCACGCTTTTGAGGAAAGACCTTGGGGCCGCTTTGAAATTCTCTTGGATACACCTCTGTTTAAATCAAAATTGATTACTGTCTGGCCTGGCCAAAGACTTTCTTACCAAAGCCATAAACATCGTCGTGAGCATTGGATTATTGTAGAAGGAGAGGGTGAATTTACTCTTAATGGCGAAAAAAGAGAGGTAAAAAGCGGAGATTACCTCTTTATTCCCTTGGGTGCTAAGCACAGAATTGCTAATAATAGTCAGGCAAAGCTCGAATTTGTCGAAGTTCAACAGGGTACCTACTTTGGTGAAGACGACATCATTCGATACGATGATGACTATGGAAGAAATTAAAAACAACAACTCAAACAGTCAAAATATACCTCGAATCCTCTTAATTGGGGCAGGAAAAATGGGCTCCAATCATTTAAGAGTTTTGAGCGCAGAAAAAAATCTACAGATTGCTGGAGTTGTGGAGCCTTTTCTAAAACCTGATCTTCCATTAGGTGTAAAGCTTTACACTTCGCTCTCACAAGTCGAGCCAAAATCCTTCGATGCAGCACTCATTGCAACCCCCACAGAAACTCACTTTGAAGTAGCCAAACAACTTATTGAGCTCAAAAAAGATTTACTCGTTGAAAAGCCTCTTGCAAGCACGGCTGCGCAAGCCAATGAATTAATTGACCGCGCAAAAGCTGCCGACATTAAACTTTTTGTGGGTCACGTAGAGCGCTCAAATCCTGCTGTCAGAAGACTCAAAGAAATTATTGCCAAGGGTTGGATTGGAAAACCTATCCACTGCAGCTTTACTCGTGTAGGGGGATATCCACAAAATGTAAAAAGTGGAAACAACGTTCTTCTTGATCTTGCTGTACACGATCTTGATGTCTTCCAATATCTTTTTGGAAGCTTCCATGTAAAATCAAGTATTATTCACTCAACAATTATTCCCGGAACGGCTGACACGGCTGAAATTTTACTCAAGGGAAATGAGGGAATCTCTGCAAACATTCACGTCAACTGGATCACTCCTACAAAAATTCGCTCTGTACGAGTTACTGGAACCAAAGGAGTTGTTCTCGTGGATTATATGCTCCAAACATGCACTCTCCACGGAGGAGATTTACTTAACTCTCCTTCCACAGATAAATTTGATTACAACGATCTCCAAGAGCATTACAAAAATATGGATAAAATTGAATTTGGAGTGCATCGCGAAGAACCCCTGAAGGTTCAACTTCGTGAATGGCTAAAAGCTCTTCAAAATAAACCCTCTTCACTTTGCACAGCCGAAGAGGCGAGTAAAACGGTTGTGGAAGCTCAAAGAGCTTTTGAAGTTTCAAGCTAAACTGACAGGATCGACATCCACGATGAGACGTGTTCCTTTGAATTTTTTTTCTAGCTTATTTTCTTCCCAGCTTTGAAAAATCCACTCGACTGCCTTATTAAGCGTATCCTCATCAGGTGCTTTCACCAAAATGTGGTAGCGATATTTATTTCTAACTTTTAGGATAGGAGCTGGAACTGGTCCCAAAACCTGAAACTTTTCTTTTTTTATTTTCTGCAGAGCTTGAGCAACGGAACGAGCTGCTTCTGCAACTTGCTCTTCATAAAGACCTTGAAATTGCAAAAGAGCTAATTGAGAAAAAGGCGGATAATGCAAAAACTCACGAGTCATTAAAATATTTTTCAAATATTCTTCAAAACTCTCTAAAGATTCACCCCGTGAGATATTCTCAAATATCCCCTCTTGAGGTCTAAATGTTTGAACAATCACCTTTCCTGGTATTTGAGACCTTCCCGCACGCCCTGCAACTTGAATCAATAATTGAAAAACTCTCTCTTCATTTCGAAAATCAGGAAGTGAAAATCCAATATCCGCCAAAACAATCCCCACAAGACTCACTTGAGGAAAGTCATGACCCTTTGCAACCATTTGAGTTCCAATTAAAATGTTGGCTTTTTGTTCGTTAAAAATCTGCAAAGTTTCAATCAATTTTTTTCGATCCTGAACAACATCTCGATCTAAACGAACTGTTTTGGCTTGAGGAAAAAATAATTTAAGCTCCTCTTCCAGTGCTTGAGTTCCGTAACCCAGCTCGCGCAAAAGTCCTTGGCATTTTTCACAGGACGAAGGAATCATGCATTCAAAGCCGCAATAGTGACAAAGAAGCTTGTTTCGATGGGGAACAAGATTCACCGCACATTGAACACAAGTAGGCTGATGCCCACAACTCTTGCAAACAAGTGCCCTTCCCATTCCTCGACGATTTAAAAACAAAATTGCTTGCTCGTTGGCTTTCAATGCTTGATCAATTGATGAAATAAGTTCTTGAGAAAAAAATAAAGACTGAGGAGCCAAATTAAAAGCTTCTTTTTCGTGAAATTCATCAGGATTTGAAAATGATTTTTCTTTTATATTTTTCTTAAGATCTACCAAAACGACTTCTGGTCTTTTTGCTTGCTCAACGGCTCTTTGAGATAATTTGTTAAGGCTAAGTTCTCCAGACAAGGCTCGCTTAAGCGTTTCTGCTGAAGGCGTCGCACTTCCCAGAATAAATTTTGCGTGCATGAGCTCACATAGCTTTTCTGCGCTCACTCTACCGTGATAGCGAAGACGTTCCTCTTGTTTGTAGGAGCCTTCGTGCTCTTCATCGACAATCACCAAACCTAAAGATGAAAGTGGAGCAAAAAGGGCTGAACGAGGGCCAAGAGCAATTTTTTTATGTCCAAGAAAAACTTTTAACCACTCTTCTCGTTGCTCTTTGTCACTTTGAGCGCTGTGAAAAACAGCTACTTGGCCTGGGAAAGCTTTTTCAAAACGGGCAGAAAGCTGCGGTGTCAAAGCAATTTCGGGAACTAAAACAATAGCGCCTTTCTGAGAAATTAAACAATCACGAATTAAATGAAGATAAACTTCTGTTTTCCCAGATCCTGTGACACCCCACAAAAGGTGACCTCTTTGAGAGGATTGAGAAATGTTCTCATAAGCAAGTTTTTGATCCTTATTCAAATTTAAAAGTTTTGAATTTGAATCAAGAGAACTAGAAAAAATTTCTTTTGTTAAAAGCTTTTGAGAAGCTTTGCGAATAGCGGATGGAAGCATGCTCTCGCAAACCTCTCCAATTGGATAAAAATATCTTCGTGAAAGCCACTCCGCAAAATCACGTTTAGTTTCGTTCATCACAGGTTCTGGATAGCGAAGCTCTAAAATTTCTTTTAGTTTTTTTTCTGCAGAGCTTTCTTTCAAAGACCAAACAACTCCCCAAATTTTTCGATTGCCAAAGGGGACACTTACTAAATGTCCCGGGCGTAAAGAAGACTTTAAATGCTCGGGAATTATATAATCAAAAAAACGTCGTCTTGGATAAAGAGGAACAGGCACTGCCACTTCTGCTATTTCAAAAATGGACAATCTCTTTTCCTTTCTTCTTTAATGAGTGAGGAATAAAATTTTTAAAAAGGTTTTTCCCTTTTCTGTAAATTTATCTAAAGCAGGATCTGCAACAGATCCATGACTTATTGCTAAGGAAGGCATTTCAACTTTTGAAAGTCGCTTGAAATCTTCTCTCTTGTCTAAACCCAATAAAGAGGCCCCATTTTTTACTTCAACTCGACTATTGATAATTAAATTATTTCGACTTTCTTCCTTTTCAAGTCTAAAGCTTGGATTTCCGATAAGCTCCCAAGCAACTCCGCTTTCCATAGGAATTTTTGCATAAAGAGGCGCATAGGTATTTGTATCAAAAGAAAAAGCTGCTCCTCCTACCGAATAATCCAAAACGGCCATAAAGGTTCCCTGAAGTGATCTTAAAAAAGGCTTCATCTTGTTCGCTTTTGTATTTTTAATGGGCGCGTCGACTGAAGGCTCTATTAAATAATCCGTTGAATTAATTGATTTGAAATTTAAATCTCCTGAGGGAACTCCCAAAGAAGTTAAAGTTTGATTGATTCGCTCAATACTTCCCCCCGCTTCGAAATCGTTCCAAAACCGATATTTTAAGCAGGAATATGAAACTTTATTAATAAAAAGCAAACACTGTGAGGGGGTTCTGTGTAAAATAAGCTCATTAACGTTAGAGTTAGACCAAGCTGTCGGAATTTTTTGAAATTTAACGACAGACCCTGAACTTACTCCATACCAAGTAGACGTATACCTAGCTTTTTCTCCTTCAATTTCAATGGCTCCTTCGTAACTAAAGGGGACAGGATTAGATTTTAAAATTTGAACCTGTCGACGAACAACTAGTCCTAGATCTGGTACAAAAGCAAAAGCTCTCAAAGAAAATAAAATTAAGAAAAATAAAAAATTATTTTTTTTTATCATAAAACTTCAAGTCTATTTTTAAGCCAATGAGCCAAGGTATCCCGATATTTTTCATCTTTTAAGGCAAAATGAACATTAGCCATGATGTACCCCAGCTTGTCACCTGTATCAAAACGAACGCCTTTTATTTTTTCTGAATAAAAAGGCTGAGATTTTAACAAATGCGCCATTGCATCTGTGAGTTGAATTTCATTACCTACACCCGAAATTGTGGCACGAATAGCCTCAAAAATATCCGCTTCAAAAATATATCTTCCTGGAAGCGCCCAATTGGAAGGAGCTTTTTCAGGGGTAGGTTTTTCTACAAAACTCTTCACTCTTCCATCAGCTGAGTTAAAATCGACAATCCCGTATTTATTAGTTTCTGCTTTGGGAACTTCTAAAATACCCACGACAGAGCCAGAATCCTTTTCTTCAAATGTTTTGAGACATTGTCCAATAGCAGAGGGCCCATCATGGTTCACGACGATATCATCCCCCAAAACGACAGCAAATGGATCTTTGCCAACAACAGCTTCAGCTTTCAAAACAGCATCACCCAAACCTCGAGGAACGTGTTGACGAATGCTGATGATTTGAATTTTTTTGGCAAGCTCCAAAACACTTTCAATCAAATGCCCCTTGCCTGCCGCTTGAAGTTTCCAGCTAGCTAAATCTGCAGGGTCAAAATGATCTTCCAGTGTTACCTTCGGGCGTGAGGTGACAAAGACAATTGTCTCAAGGCCTGCTGAAACACATTCTTCAACAATAAGTTGAATGATCGGGCGATCGACAATAGGCAGTAATTCTTTGGGTAATACTTTTGTGGCTGGAAGAAAGCGAGTTCCCATACCCGCTACAGGAATCACAACTTTTTTAACCTTACGTCCCATAGTCTATGATTTTAGTCATGCCCAAGAGTCTTGGGCAAGCTTATGACACGTCTATTTTAGAGACAAATTATTAAAATTATGGACGATAAATTTGTTGAATATCACGAGGACCCAACGTGTGTTGTTGAGGAACGTTGAAAACCGCTTGAGGTTGTGGAGGAAATACAGGCCGCATAGTTGCTTCAAAGGAATTCCATCGAGGCATAAAGTTAGCAGTTGCCCACACAGGTTGTGGAGTTGCGTTGATCACCATAAGAGGCTGAGTTGGAGAACAACCCATTCCACAGCCACCCATCCCTGCGTTCATACCCATTCCTGGATACATTCCATTCATCATAGGACCACCCGCCATAAAGCGAGAAGGCATTTCAGACATATAAACCGTTTGCACGGGAACTGGACGAAATTGAGGAGCACATCCTTGAGCCATCCCTTGAATCATCATTCCACCACCACACATGCGATTGATTGGAATAAAAGACTGACAAGCGTTTCCGGTAAAACAACCCATTTGAGGGCCAAGTTGGTAGTTGAACATAAATTCTAAATGTCCGTGATTGTGAACACGTCTTTTAGTTTTAACAGGTAAAGCCACTGGAACTTCCCGCGCAGAAGGAATTTCATCTTCCCTCACATCTTCAACGATAACTTCCGGTTCTTTTTCAACAGCTTTTTTAACTTCTCGAGCAGCTGGAGCTGTCTCTTTCTTCTTAAGATCTTGCTCATCTCCGCGTTCTCCCCCACCCGCATTTAAAAAATGCGTAGAAAAAACAGCCAAAAGAACAATGGTTAAAGTATTAAAAAAACCCCTCTTCATGACTTAATAGCTGCAAAGCTCAGGCCAGCTACCTTAACAATCAAATGCATTTAAATAGAGGCCTAGCCTTAGTTTTTACCTTCTAAAAGCATGCTATGCTTTTTTTTTAGACAGCTATGAAAAAAATTATCAGCTCTCAATTCATTAACAAAATTATAAATATACGAAATAACCATATGCCCCTTAAAGGCCTTTTCTGTTTAAGTCTTTTGTTAAGCTTTCCAAAAACTCTTTTTGCGGCATCAACCCCCGATCACTTCTTTGGTGACCCCTTTTTTTTATTGAGTCCTATAGCCCAATCCTTGGCAGGGGCGGCTTATACTCTTAAAGGGGCGCATGATTCCATTTTGCTAAATCCCGCATCTGGGGCATTTGCAAGCGAGTACTCACTTCATGGTAATTTTTCGAGTGCTGCAAGAACCCTTTCTGCAAGTATTTTTGATTCTAAATCGACGGCTCTTGGAGCAGGCTTTGCCTACATAAGAAGAAGTGTTGAAAAAGACGATGCCTCAAAAATTTACACGGCTGGAGATGCTGAAACGAATTACCAAGGACTAAACCTTTCTCTGTTCGGCAAACTTCAAGAAAATTTTGGTGTAGGTTTAACCGCTCGTTACTCAATACGAGAAAAAAGTTCCTCCACTGATTTTAATGCCAAATCACTCAACGGAGATTTTGGAGTAGCTTTCAAGCTTCTTCCACAGCTCACACTCGGAGCGGTTTATAAAAATATCTTGGGAGATAAAAATAATCTTGAGCCCCGTACCCTGGCTGGAGGTTTAAATTACGAACTCCTTCCTGAACTCATCTTAACAGGAGCTCTCGAAAAATATTCTGCAACTTCAGATAGTCCTACTTTTGGTGTTCCCGATGACAGTAAGTTCTCTTGGGCTGTTGGCGCGCAGTATACTTTAAAATCCAATGGCCTGGCACTCAGGGCGGGGTTTAGAGAAGCTGCTGCTTGGAGCACTCAAATTGCTTGCGCAGGAATTGGCTATAGCCGAGAAAATATCCAAGTTAATTACTCTCTAGCAAATATTTTAAACGGTCAAAAAAATTCCATTCATAGTTTTGGGTTAGGAATGACTTTTTAAAAAAGCTCTCTCTGTAAATCAAGAAGAATTCCCCTGCGAAGACTTACGCCCGAAGGAACATCAATCGTTTTTACATTTAAGTAATTTAAAATTTCATAGAAAACAAAAGCGGCCGGAAGAATCACGTCAGCTCTATCATAAGGCAGCTTGAGCCTATTTTGCCTTTGCCTAGGAGACATGCTTTCAAGTTTTTGAATAATAAAAGATAATTCGTCCGAACTAAGCCTTGATTTTGAATTTGTTTTTTTATGAAAAATCTTTCGACTCACTCGATAGAGTGCTCTTATATTACCTCCGCTCCCCACTACCTTTAAAGAAGGATGTCTAGAATTTACAAAGTTCCTAAAAAAATGATCTGCTTCACAAATCTTTGCTATGTGTTCACAGAGCAAAACAGAATTTTTTGAAATAGAAGACTTTAACCCTAACAAACGAACCGCACCTAAGGGAAAGGTACTCATTCCTTGCAATTTGCTTCCATCATAAGCACCTACCTCAAGGCTTCCCCCGCCCAAATCCATCAACAAGGTTTTTCCTTTTTTTGCATAGTCAGGAAGCGAGTATCCAATCAGACGCTCCTCCTCAGAGGCTCCGATAAGCTCTAAATCAATTCCTGTCTTTTTTCTTAGACGCTCTAGAATTTGCTTACGATTTCGAGCACTTCGGAGAGCACTTGTCGCCACCGCTCGATAAAGGTCGACTCCATTTTCAATAAAGATATTCTTTATTTGGCTGAAAACATCAACCAAGTTAGTCTGCGATCGAGAACTCAAGATGCCTTTATTGTTGAATACATCTTTACCTAAACGCAGAGCAAATCGCTTGCTCTCTAGTTCTCTAATTTCATGTGTCGTTATTTCTGCAACGGTCACTCGAATAGCATTAGAACCAACATCCACTACTCCCACCCGCGGCCACGAGAAAAGCCTCCACGGTCTTTGTCTTTTTTCAATCAACGATTTTGCCACTGAATCCTAGGATATTATGAGCCTTAAAGAACGCAATATATCTCCTAAATTCTTTGATAAAGAACTGGGCTGGCTTCTTTTTAATGAGCGAGTTTTGAATTTATCCGAATCAAAAAACGTTCCCCTCTTAGAGCGTCTAAACTTTCATAATATTTTTCATTCAAATCTCGATGAGTTTTTTATGAAACGGGTGGGCAAGCTTAGAGCCCTTATGAAAAGAATCGAAGAAAGAGAGCCCTTTCGATCTAAAGTTTCGAGGACCTATCTTTCTTCTCTTCTTGAAAAAGTAGCAGAGCTCTCTCATAGAAGCTTTGAAAATCTAAACGATGAGCTTCTTCCTGGCCTTGAAAAAAACAACATTCATCTCACAACGCCTGACTCATTATCCGCCGATCAAAAAAAATGGCTCCACCAACATTTTGAAAGTAAAATATTCCCTCTTCTCACCCCTATGGTTGTGGATTCGGGACATCCCTTTCCTTTAATTTCAAACCTCAGTTACTCCTTGGGTTTTGTCGTTAAAAGACGAAGCAAAAATCAGCGGTATTTTGTTCGAGTGAAGCTTCCCCCACACTCTCCCCTTTGGATAGAGCTTCCCTCACAAGTAAAAACTCACACCTTTGTAAATCTCTTAGATACTGTTTTGTTTTATCAACAAGAAATTATTCCCAATATAGATGTAGAATCTGTATTTTCATTTAGAGTCATTCGAAGTCTTGAAGCTCAAAAGAAAGAAACAGATGAAGAGGCTGAAGATCTTCTTGAGCTTATGGCGGAAGAAATTCGGATGAGAAAATATTTAGAAATTATACGTCTTGAATATTCTGGAGATATGAATCCCTGGGCTAAAAATTTTCTTCAGCGTGAACTGTCGATTAAAAACGAAGACTTTTCTAAAAGTCCCCTTGCCCTTCCATATAAAAAAGTAGATGCCCCCACAAATTTAAAACTTTCACGGCTAAAGTATAAATCTTTTAAGCCCCAAATCCCTGTTCAACTCGATAATCAAAAAACTATTTTTGAAAACATTTCAGATGGAGATATACTTCTTCATCATCCCTTTGATTCTTTTTCTGATTCAGTTGAAAAATTCTTACAAGAAGCTGCTGAGGATCCTCAAGTTTTATCTATTAAAATGACGCTTTATAGAGCAGGAATCCATAGCCCAATTATTGATGCCCTCACTCGTGCCGCTCTCAATGGGAAAAGTGTGATTTGTCTTGTTGAGCTCAAAGCTCGAATGGACGAAGAAAGGAATATACAGTGGGCCAAAAAACTTGAGGCGGCGGGCGTTCATGTCATTTATGGAGTATTAGATCTTAAAACTCATGCAAAAATTATTGTGATCGTCAGAAAAGAAGGTGAAAACTTAAAAACCTACTCTCATGTCGGCACAGGCAATTATAACGCTCAAACGGCAAAGCTTTATACAGATCTTGGACTCTTCACTGCGGACCAAAAACTCTCGAAATAGCTTATTAAATGTTTCCATTAAATTAAAGGGATGGCCGGACGTTCCGAATTCAAGCAAATTTTAGTAAGCCCTCTCAACCTTAAACAAAAACTTTTAGAGCTTATTGAAAATGAAAGACAACATGCTCATTGCGGAAGGCCCTCTCACATATTTATTAAATGTAACAACATGGACGATGTTGATGTTGTGAAGGCTCTTTACAGAGCCTCTCAGGCAGGAAGCAAAATTGAATTAGCCATTCGAGGATTCACTACACTTTATCCTGAGCTTCCTCGTCTTAGTGAAAACATTCATGTTCGCTCTGTGCTTGGAAGACTCCTTGAACATTCTCGAATTTATTATTTTAGCGACGGAAAAAAAGATCCTCTTCAAGGAAAGTTTTTTATAGGATCCTCTGATGTGATGCGAAGAAGCTTTCAAGATCGAGTCGAACTCGTTGTTCCGCTTTTACATCTAGAAGCACGAAAAAAATTATGGGAATACATAGAAGTTCTCAAGTCCCCTCGATGTAAAAGATGGCAAATGAATAGTGATGGAACCTACACCCTGATGCAAAATTCAGAAACATTTGATGTTCAAGACGAATGGATTAATCAAAAAACCTAAACTATATTTTTAGCTTTTCGAAAAGATTCCATCCCTTGATGGCAAATA
>JBILWH010000135.1:0-4644 GCA_044370015.1 Bdellovibrionota bacterium
AAAGAAGAGATCGTTCCCACTGATGTTGGAGTAGTCGTATCAGAAGAACTTGTTGAAACTGAATTCGTACATGAAACAAAAAAAACGGATACCAAAAAAGAAAGAATCGAAATATTTCTCATGAATTTATTATGACTTTTTCAATGTTAAGATTCGGTTAAGAATCATGTAATTTAACTAAAAAATGCGCAAAGCGGGCAAACAGGTGACTAGAACCTAAACACATTTAAAAAAACTCTTCGGGCTCAATTTGCTCCAAAATCTTTGCTTTTTTCTTTAAAATCCATACAAGAAGAAAACCCCACGATTTTTGCCTGTACCTCAAACGTTGCAATGAATTTGTAAACATCAAAAGTCTTTTTCTTTGCTCCTCACTTATCAAGAATTCAAAGCCAGAAAACATCCAAAGATGGCTTTTCACTTCGACCACATAAAACCGATTTCCTTTTGAAACAACGAGATCAACCTGAATTGTTTTCTTTAAATCAAGCGTTGAACGGACTTTCCAATTTTTTATCTCAAGATGAAAGCCCTTTTCCCTTAAAAACAAAACAGCCTCTTCTTCGCCTTGAGCCCCCCAGTCTCTTCGAATATCTTTTTTATGTTTTTCTTTAGATTTTTTATTAAGTTGTAGCTTCTCTTGCTCTTGCCTCACTCACCAAACCCTGCAAGGACTGGCCCAAAATAGGCTTTTTTTTATCTTTAATAACAATATTCTTACAAAAACTTGGGCGATGATGAGAGCTCAAGCCGTACTCACTGACAAGAGCCATATGATCAGGTGTGGAGTATCCCTTGTTTTTCTTCCAATTATACTGAGGGAAATCCTCAGACAATTGAGCCATCACTCGATCGCGACTGACCTTAGCAAGAAGAGACGCAGCAGCTACACAAAAATAAGTTCCATCGGCTTTAGGATAAGCGTTAACTTTAGATTCAAGATGCTTCCATCTTTGAGCAAAAACCTTATCACTCAATTTAGCAGGTGAAACATGCAAGCGATTTCCGTCCACAATGAACAAAGCACGTCCCTTCAGCTGCTCATCCAAATCAAGCACTAACTTTAAAAAAGTTTCCATTCGTGCCCAATAGATATTTTTTTCTTCCACAAATGAAACAGAAACACTTTCAATTCGGTTTATTGCTCCTTCATTAAGACTTTGAATAAAATTAAAACTTTTTTCTCTTTGAGCTTCTTGAATTTTTTTTGAATCCCTAACGGGCTCAGCAAGTTCAACTTGGTTTTGATAAAACTCATTTCTTGGAAGAGCAAAGGCTCCCACATGAAGAGGCCCCGCAAGACATCCCGCCCCCGCTTCGTCTAGACCCACGATCCAGTCGTAATCTTGTTTTGAAAAAGCTTTGAAGTCATCTCGAGGAAGCAAAGTAAGAGGCATGTGAGCAACAAATTACTCACAGCAAACTAGACGCTACAAGATGGAGAAAATATTTATTTTATTACTTTTCTTGAGAAGCAGACTCGATATTTGCGCTTTGAGTTTCCATCAAGCGAATATTCTTGTCTTTAATGCGAGCCGCTTTACCATCGAGGTTACGGATGTAATAAAGCTTCGCGCGACGAACGTATCCTTCAGATTTACGTTCAATAGAAACAACGTTTGGTGAATAAAGAGGGAAAATTCTTTCAACACCCACGCCCGCAGAAACTTTGCGAACTGTGAACGTAGAAGCAGGCCCACGACCTGTACGAGCAATCACAACACCTTCAAAAGCTTGAACGCGTTCTTTATCGCCTTCCTTGATTCGTGATTTCACAACAACTTTATCCCCCGCTTTGAAAACAGGGATTTCTTTTGCTTTGTTATTGTTTTTACTGAATGTTGCTTCAACACGATCAAGTCTTTGCATGGCTAGAGTATCTAATACTGAGTCGCAAAGCGGGTCAAGACCAAGTCTTAGCTTTTAAAGGGATAATTATCTTCAAAATGCTATTTAAAAGGCTACAACCGCGACTGTAGATCTTGAAGAAGGGCTACAGCCCACTTGGGCAAGCCTTCTCCGCTATGAGCGCGAATCATATCAGGACGAAAAGCAAAAGTGAGAAACAAGCTTGTTTTGAGCTTCCATTCGTCCATTTTGGCGTGATTCCCCTCGAGCAAAACCTCGGGCACTTCTTTGCCCAAAAATTCACGCGGCTTTGTAAACTGCGGATACTCAATTAATCCGTTACTAAAACTCTCCAAAACATTCGATCGCACATCACTCAAAACACCCGGCAACAAGCGCACAATCGCATCGATAAAACACAACGACGGCAACTCTCCACCCGTGACTATAAAATCACCCAAGCTAAATTCCACGTCGACCCATTTAGAAATAAAGCGCTCGTCTACTCCCTCGTAGCGACCGCTCACAAATACAACTTTCGAAGGCTGGTCTTTTTTCACAATCCACTCTGCAAAAGTTTCACAAAGCCCTTGAGTCAACGGAACTCCTCGCGGAGTTGCATAGAGCACCTTGAGATTGTCGCGCACACCGCCCACCTCAGCCAACGCCGACTCAAGCGCTGTGTTTAGCACGTCAGCCCGCATGAGCATTCCAGGGCCTCCGCCAAAGGGAGTGTCATCCACGTTTCTATGCTTGGTAAGCCCGAAGCTCCGCAAATCTTTTGCCTGCAAATCAACAATGCCCTTTGCCTGGGCTCGTCGCAAAATAGAAGAATTCAAAAGAGCCTGCACGGGCTCTGGAAAAAGAGTCAGAACTTCTAAAGTTTTTTTGTTATTTTCATTCATCGGGATCATCGGGTCTTGACCTTGAACTCAAGATGTCTATCCATACCTCAAGATCATCCAAGTGCCACTTATTTTCGTGTTGCCTGAGCACTGCCAGAGGAACTTCAACAGAAATAGATCGATCCGAGTTTTCAAGAAGCAACGTCACGCTTGAAACTTCGTGCTCCAAAGCTCCTACAAAATTCTCAAAAAACCGAATGACTTTTAAGGAGCCCCGCGCACTTTGCACATCTACTCCGAAAAGATCGCAGAGATAAATTTCGGTATTTTTTACCTGCGGAAAACGACTACGCTCAATGTAGAGATAAAAACCCTCGAGCTCATCGAGAGAGTCCTCAAAACGAGTGAGAAAAAAAGCATCTTTGCCTCCGGCCTCTACATGAATTGGAGTTTGCACAAGCGCTTTAAAATCGGGACGCACTCGTGGCATAAGATCGGGCAGTAAATACCCTGTAGAAAGTTTTTGAATCCACGGAGATGCAAAGCCCGAGAGGGCCACGCATTTCCATTTATTTTCTTTGTAAGTATGTCTTTTGATGATTTGAGCTAAGGGAACAAGAAGCTCTTGAGACACAAAATCACTAACTTTTAAATGCTAAATTATTTAGCAGTTTTTTGAATATCTTTAAGAAGTTTTTGAACTCTTTCAGTTGGAATCGCGCCTTTTGAAACCCAAAAATCATAACGGTCTTTTTCAATTTTCAAAAAACCATTTGTTTTTCCAGGCTTATAAATGCCTACGCGCTCTAAAAAACGACCACGGAGCTTAGAGTCCTGATCGGCAACTGTAATACGATAAACTGGAGAGTGTTTTTTTCCACCGGGAGCTAAACGGATAACGACCATAGTCAGAGCACTATGCTCTAAAACAAGCCTCAATTCAAGAGGGATGATCAAGAGCTTTAAAAATCTTAGAGTTTACGCCCAAAGCCCTTATTTCGCTTGGACATAAAAGGATCAAGACCCGCAGGAGCTCCGCCTCCACCCGCTGCACCCCCAAAATACTTTGCCCATTTGCCCATTTTTTTCATCATTCGGCGAGCCTCTTCGAAGCGCTTCAAGAAGGAATTAATCTCCTGCACAGCCACGCCCGAGCCCTTCGAAATTCGCGATCGACGAGAGCCATTGATCACCTGAGGTTGCTTGCGTTCTTCTTGAGTCATAGAGCCCAAAATAGCGTTAATTTTTTTGAATTCCTTATCCGCCTCTTGCTCATTAAACTGCTCCTGAATAGATCCCATTCCAGGAAGCATTTTCATAAGACTCCCCATGCTTCCCATCTTGGAAACCATACGGAGCTGATTACGAAAATCTTCTAAGGTAAAACTCCCCTTGAGCATTCCCTCGGCCATTTCTTCTTTGCCGATGTTTTCGTCTTTCAACGCCTCTTCTGCACGCTCTAAAAGGCTTAATACGTCTCCCATGTCCAAGAGACGTGAAGAAATACGCTCAGGATAAAAAATCTCAAAATCTGTGGCTCTCTCACCTGTCCCAATAAATTTAATAGGCTTTCCCGTCACAGAAACCAGAGATAAAGCCGCCCCACCTCGAGCATCTCCATCGAGCTTTGTTAAAATCGCTCCGGTAAGATCCACCTTCGACTGAAAGCCTTCAGCCACATCCACCGCACTTTGACCCATCATCGAGTCAATCACCAACAAACGCTCCGTAGGATTTAGCGCCTTTGTCAAAGACTGAAGCTCACTCATCAGTTCATCGTCCAACTGAACTCGCCCTGCGGTATCGACCAACAGAACCTCGATGTTTGTTTCTTGAGCTTTCTTCAGAGCACTTTCGGCAATTTTAAGAGGAGAAAGTTGCGCTTGATTCTCGAGATAAACTCCATCGATTCCATTGCGCTCAGAAAGTTGCTTGAGCTGCTCAAGAGCCG
>JBILWH010000136.1:0-4637 GCA_044370015.1 Bdellovibrionota bacterium
CATACTCCAGGATCACTTACTCCAGGAGTTCCCGCATCACTTACAAATGCCCAACGTCTACCTTTTAGTTTTTTAAAAAAAGAAGAATAATCTGTTTCTTTTTCCTGAAAAGCAGGAAGCCCTTGGACTTCACAAGAAATTTTTAATCCTGCTGATCTTAGAAAATCTTTAAACTTCCGTGTATCTTCGGCTAAAACACCCTCAACATTTTCAAGCGTCTTGCGCGCATGAAAACTTAAATCTTCGGAATTTCCGATTGGTAAAGCAATACTTATAAGTTCTTCGATCATGATTCTTTAGGAAGACCTAATTCATTCCATAAAATCATTCCACCCTGCATGTTGTAAACGTTTTTAAACCCCTTAGCCTGAGCCATCATCGTAGCTTTTCCCGAGCGAGCCCCACTTCGACACACAAAAACAATTTCATCTTCAGGATCCCAGCTTGGGAGTGAGTTCATAAACTCAGTCTCTAAAGTTACCAAAATCGCGCCCTCAATATGCCCTAGCTCTCCTGTAAATTCGTCAGGCCGGCGCACATCAACAATCGTCACAGAATCTTTTTTTTCTAAAAGTTCTTGAGGAGAAATCTCCCAAATTCCATCAGTTGTCTTTTTTTTATTTTCAAACACACTAAGAGTATAGCGAGGATTCAGGTGCCCTGACAAATAAAACTTCGCGAGCTTAGTTCTACAAAAACCCTAATAAGCGCGCCTTAAGCGTTGATCAGGCTCATATCCAAAGCGCAGCATTTTTTTGGGATAGATATGAACGTAAAATCCAAAATCAAGACCTGCTCTTGGATCAAGCTCAAACAATTGCGTGGGAGGATTTAAAAAAGCATCCGCCTCTCTCACGCTTGAGGTCGCAATATCATCAAGCTTTACAACTCCCGAGGATTGCTCAACTTCAACATCCAAAATTTCTCCTGATCGAGAAATATATATTTTTGTTTCTGTTTTATAAATTCCAGGAGTCAGATTTGAAAAACGATTTTCCATAACTTCTCTAACTTTAGGCTCCCAATAAACAGCAATGGACTGGCGCATTCGATTATAAAAAGTGGAATAAACATATTCATTAGTATTGAGAATAGTCTGAGACGAAATTTTAACATCTGAATCCAAAACATTAAAACTTCCTCTCTGAAGTTTTGATTTTTCTCCAGGCTCAAGGAGGGATCCAAGTTTTTTTACTGACGCTCCAACCCCCTTTTGCTGAGATAGTTTTTCCTTTGTGTTAGACTTGAGCATTTCTTCCAAACTCCCCGCTCGAGGAGATCCGAAATTCTGCGCACGAGTTTCTTCCTTAACTCTTTGAGTTTTTTCACCAAGATATTTTGCTCGGTTTTTTGTTTTTTTTTCAAAATCATTTCTTTGGAGTGTGTCCACAACCATATTGCGAGGAAAATTTTTTCTAAATTCCTCTTCACTCATTGGCTTCACAAGCAGTACTTTTTTTTGAAGATCAAAAGCTTTTTGGAGAGCTCCCAAATGAACAGCTCTTTCCAAAGTCCAAAAACTCGCAATCACTAAGAGGTGAAAAAGAAGCGATTGGAGAACATGCCTCCAGCGACTCTTACGCTTCTGTAGGAAAGAGGGGTCGAGCATAATTCACTTTTAGCAGGAATAATCCTTCTGGGGGTGCACAAAATAAACTTGGAATGCGTGTTAAAGGTCCTTTAGAGGCTTCTAAAAGCCCTGGAATAAAATCAAGAGGTCTTTTTTGGGTTGCAACAGCGACAAGAGCACCCACCATGTTCCGAACCTGTTGCTTCAAAAAGCCCTCTCCTCGAAACTGTAATTTTATCAAACGACCTCTATCTGTGGGGCGCAATTCATCCAAGCATTCAACACTCAAAATATTTCGAATGGTGGTCTTTACTGAATGACCCGAATTTGCAAAAGCTGCAAAATCTTTTTTTCCCTCAAAATTTTTCATTTGTTTTTTCAAAAGATCCAAGTCGAATTTTGTAAAATCAGCAGGATCACCTGGAATCCAGTAAACCCTTCCTAAATCCAAAACAGGCTTTGTTAACTTCACAAGAATTCGATACTCATAGGTTTTATCAACGACATCATTCAAAGCATGAAAACCTGAATCAACCGGCACTATCTCTTTAACACTCACGTCTTTGGGCAGGTGTGAATTAATTCCAAGCCTTAGGCGTTTAGACTCGGCCTTAAAAGATTTGAGCATCGCTTCTTCAATATCCACATGAGCAACATATTCCTCAGCATGAACTCCGGCATCTGTTCGACCACAACCCTGAACATAAATACGTTTTCGAGTAGCCAATAACTTTCTAAAAGCTTTTTGAACGGTTGTTTGCAGAGAAGCGCCAGAGGCTTTCTCCATTTTAGAACTTTGCTCCTGCCACCCACAATAATTCGAGCCATCGAACTCAAGTCGCATCACAAAGCGCATGGCTTTAGCTCTTTAATTTTTTTAAAAGAATTTCAAAAATTTGATAGGCATTCCACGCAGCTCCCTTAAGAAGCTGATCGCCGGAAATCATAAAAAGAACGCGTTTAGCAACACTAGGATCTTTTCGAAAACGTCCCACTAAAACATCTCGCTTTCCATCTGCCTCAATAGGCATAGGGAAATAATTTCGAGCGGGCTCATCAACTAGTTTCAAACCGGGTTGATCACTATAGATTCTCCTTAGATCTTCAACAGAAAGATCTTGCTCAAGATCAACGACAACTGTTTCTGTGTGAGCACGCTCAACGGGAACACGAATGCAAGTTACCGACAAAGGTAACTGTGGCTGACTCATAATTTTTCGAGTTTCTTCGATGACCTTAAACTCCTCATCGTTAAAACCAGCGCCTTCTTTCTCAGATCCTCTAATCGCACTGTTATGACTCATAACATTCCCGCCCAAGCGAAAACCAAAAACATTTGTCGATAAAGGCTCACCCTTTTCTGCTTTGAGCTGAGCACGCAATTCTAAAAGACCCTCCTTACCCGCTCCACTCGCAGCTTGATAAGTTGAAACAATCAATTGCTTGATTCCAAATTTCTTTAAAGGATTAAGAGCTGTGCAAAGAATTCCCGCTGTACAATTAGGATTAGCAAAAATTCGCTGTTTTGCTTCGATCAAATTACCGTTCACTTCGGGAACGATCAATGGCACTTCGGGGTTCATTCGAAAACCAGAAGAATTATCAATTAAATACTGGCCTTCTCGAAGTAGAGGAGCCACAGTTTTTGCCGCTTCGGCACTAGCTGCATTAAAAATGTATTTACATTCTTTGAGCTTATCGAGGTCTTCACTCAAGCTCCATTCCGCTTCTTCTTCATTTCGATTGCGTCTAAATTTTAGAATTTCAAAATCTTGAAACTTGTTCTCTTCTTTTAATATTTTAATAAATTCTTCGCCGACAAGTCCACTTGCGCCAATGATTGCCAATTTTTCTTTCATACAGAGACTTCACCTTCCTCGTCTAAATCATCTTTTTCATTGGTTAAATATCTCCATACCGCACCAATCGGACCAGAAATCACGTAAAGCGCACCTACAGGAAAGAGCAAAACATCAGGCTCGTTAAAAACAATTAACAAAACCATAATAGCAATCAAAAGATAACCAAAGCCTTCTTGAGATTTGATTTTGATGTCTTTAAAACTTCGATATCTAATCGTAGAGACCATTGTCATTGCTAAAAAAATCATCACAAAAATAATATATGTATCTTTGCCTTGAAATAGCTGAACTTCTTCCTGAAACAAAACTGCAGAGGCCGCAATGCTTGCCGCCACTGGACTGGGCAAGCCTTGAAAATATCTTTTTTCATCTGACTGTTTTAAGACATTGAAACGAGTCAGCCTTAAGGCAGCGCACGTCAAAAACATAAACGCTGCAAGCCATCCATATTTTCCGTAAGCAACAAGTCCCCACTCATAGACAAGAATGGCAGGAGCCACACCAAAACTGACAAGATCACACATGGAATCGTACTGTTCGCCAAAATGTGACTCTGTGTGAGTAATGCGTGCCACTCGACCATCAATTCCATCGCACATGGCAGCGACCATGATAGCAGCAGAAGCTGCAATCCACTGAGCCTTTGTTGTTGCTTTTGTTGAAGCGACTATTGAGAAAAAACCTAAGAACAAATTAGCCGTCGTAAAAAGATTCGGCAGTACGTAAGCGATCGCACGCTTTTTGTCTTGAGATTCCAAATTTAATCCTAATGAAGATTAATGACTTGAAGGAACGTCAGATGAATCGTCGTCGTTTTCTTTAATAATCTGCTCAAGTGGAACCCAAGAAGCCCACTCGCTATCGTCAGGAATTTCTTTTAGCTGTTTATTCAAATCCTTGTGATTCAAACGACCCACTTTAAGGAATTGATTACGGAGTCGAGTATCGTAGAGATCCGGACCCAAAACTTTATTTTTATTTTCTGAAGACATCCCTTTATACTTAAGCAAGCGTGACGCGCGGGTCAAGATAGACATCTTGAATGGCGTTTATGAGCTTTAAACCCTCATTCCATGGCTTTTGGAAGGCTTTTCGGCCCGCAATAAGCCCCATCCCGCCGGCTCTTTTGTTAATTACGGCTGTTTTAACCGCTTCTGAGAGGTCTGTAGCACCCTTACTTTCGCCTCCAGAGTTAATAAGACCTA